>QKGJ01000113.1 GCA_003251275.1 Ignavibacteria bacterium | reverse complement strand
CACTCACCCCCGAAAAGGCTTCAAGCTTCCCGAGTGATGGTTCGCTAGACTCTCCGCGAGCAGCCCCGGTAACAAGCCGATGGAATTGTTCGAAAAGCTTTTCGACTTCCGCCTTTGTCTTTCCTTTCACTTCTGCGCTCATCACGGATGCGGAGGCCTTGGAGATGGCACACCCCGCACCCTGAAATGAGACGTCAACGATGGAATCTCCATCGACTCTCACATAGATCGTATAGTGATCTCCGCACAGCGGATTGTACCCTTCAATCTTCCGATCAAAAGATTCCATCTTCCGGAAGTTACGCGGGCTCTTGTTATGGTCGAGTATCACCTGTTGGTATAATTCCTGGAGTTCGGACATTATCGCATAATCTTCACGACGTTCTTAATGCCGTCAGCCAATCGATCAACCTCACCGATGGTGTTGTACATTCCAAATGAGGCTCGTGCTGTCGCCGGTATTCCAAATCGTTGCATTACCGGTTGGGCACAATGATGTCCCGTGCGAATGGCGATACCTTCACGATCAAGAATAGTCCCTATATCGTGAGGATGGATTCCATCCAGGGTGAATGAAATAACGCAAGCCTTTTCAGCCGCTTCACCGATAAGACGCAAACCCTCCACCCCACGCAACGCTTTGGTTGCATAGGCAAGGAGTTCTGCCTCGTGCGTATTAATTCGGGGAAGGTCAACGGACTGAAGGTAGTCAATCGCCGCACCCAGTCCGATCCCTCCGCCAATGTTCGGTGTGCCCGCTTCAAACTTGAACGGGAGGTCATTGTAAGTGGTTTTCTCGAACGTGACCGACTTGATCATGTCCCCGCCCCCCTGGTAGGGAGACATCGATGAAAGAATATTCTCTTTTCCGTACAGAATGCCAACACCGGTCGGGCCGTACATTTTGTGCGCGGAGAAGACATAGAAGTCACAATCGAGTTCCTGCACATCAACCGGGCTGTGGGCAACAGCCTGTGCTCCGTCGAGCAGGACGGGAATGCCTTTGGCATGCGCAAGATCGATCATTTGCCGAACAGGGTTTACTGTTCCCAGCGCGTTCGAGGCATGCGCGAGAGCAACGATTGCTGTTTTCTCGGTTAGAAGCTTTTCGTAGGCGTCAAGCAGAAGTTCACCACTGTCATTCATGGGAATGACTCGGAGATCAGCCCCATTCTGCTCGCAGAGAATCTGCCAGGGAACGATATTCGAGTGGTGTTCCATGGCGCTGATTAACACCTCTTTGCCACGAGTCACTCGCTGCCCTCCGAACGAGTGGGCGACGAGGTTTATTCCTTCAGTCGTGCCACGGACAAAGATTATTTCCCGTTCGCTTCGAGCGTGGATAAAGTTTCTCACACGGATTCGGGCATCTTCATACACAGCAGTGGCTGTTTCGCTGAGGTAATGTACACCCCGGTGAATATTTGAGTTTTCAGACTCATAATACTGCTGGATCCGCCCGATCACGCTGCGTGGTTTTTGGGTCGTTGCGGCGTTATCCAAATACGCAAGTGGCTTTCCATGCACTCTCCTCGAGAGGATCGGGAAATCCTCCCGGATGGCTTCAAGATCGTATGGCAAAGTTCTCTTCAATATGGGAGCCGTCGTATGCATCTTACGTGGTCATGCGTTCTCTAATCGTCCATGCCGCAGTTTTTCCTGAAGCATTGTGTCAAGCTTCTTTCGCAAGGGTTCGATGCGAATTTTTGAAATCACGCTCAACGCAAAGGCGCGGGTCAGCAGGTCGCGAGCATCATCAAGGCTTATGCCGCGTGCACGAAGATAAAAAATTTGTTCGTCGTCCAACTGCCCCACCGTTGCGCCATGAGTGCATTTTACATCGTCTGCAAAAATCTCCAGCTGGGGTTTCGTGTCCATTATCGCTTCATCGGACAAAAGGAGAGTCTTGTTCGTCTGCTTCGCGTCGGTCTTTTGCGCGTCTTTGCGGACGAAGATCTTGCCATTGAAAACTCCGCGCGATTTCCCGTCCAGAATTGCCTTGTACAGTTCATGGCTATCGCAGTTTGCTGAGGCATGATCAATGGCCGTATGGTTGTCGATTAACTCCGCACCGGTTCCGAGCGACAATCCATTCAACGTGCACTCGGCATGCTCCCCACCCAGCACAGCAGTAACGTTGTTCCGAATAATCAATCCGCTCAATGAGATCGCGTTGGAAGTAAAGACACTGGAAGCCTTTTGCGCGATGTGTATCCCGCTCACGTGATACGCGGAGTCGCTTTCATTGATTACCCGGTCAAACTCAACGATCGAGTCAGAACCGACGACAATTTCGCTGACACTGTTCGTAAAGTAGGATTGATCGCGGAGATGGTAGTATCCTTCAACAATCGATACTTGTGCGTTCTTGCCGACAACGACGAGGTTTCGGGGAGATGCGACTCGTGGTTGCGAGTCACCCGTGGCTATGAAGAGAAGTTGAATTGGGTTGGCAACAGATTCATTGTCAGGGACATGAATGAACGCCCCGTCGTACATGAAAGCAGTGCTGAGAGCGACAAATCCGTTCTCGTCGAAGGCTGCCGTCGTACCGAGATGAGTTTCCACTGCCGATACATTGCCCTTCAGGGCATTCGCCAAACTATCAATGGTAATTCGTTGCGCCTTTTTGTCCACGCTGGACAAATCGGGGGCGAACAATCCGTCAATAAACACCAGCCTTGACCCGTCCGCTTCCTTGAGGAAGAATCTCTCAATTTGCGAGAGAGCGACGTCTGCAATCGAAGACAACGTCGACGGCTGAAATTGGGTTTGGGAAATCGGGGTAACGTTCGTAAAACGCCATTCCTCATGTTTGGTACTTGGAAAACCCAACTCTAGAAACATCTTCATGGCTTCGCGGCGCCGTGCATGAACGGCGGACGCTGACTCACCATTCATACTCTTTTCGAACGCGTCAAAATACGACTTATATCTCTCTAACGTTTCACTTATCATCGTTTCAATACCATCCCTAGCAAAAATATTACGCACTTACCGTATCAGGGTCCTTCACCCAATCATATCCCTTTTCTTCCAATTCGAGTGCAAGCTCTTTCCCGCCGGAGTGCACAAATCTACCATCGACGAGGATATGGACAAAATCAGGAACAATGTAATTCAGCAACCGCTGGTAATGCGTCACGACAATTGTTGCATTCTCTTTCGTCTTGAGCTTATTGACTCCGTCGGCAACAATCCGGAGCGCATCGATATCGAGACCGGAATCAGTCTCGTCCAGAATCGAAAGTTGGGGTTCGAGCACGGCCATTTGGAAAATCTCGTTCTTCTTTTTTTCCCCTCCCGAAAATCCTTCATTCACCGGCCTGCTTAAGAGACTGTTATCGATGTGGAGGATCTCGGTCTTCTTTTTCATGAGCGCAATGAACTCGACCGCATCAAGCTCTTCCAACCCGCGATGCTTTCGGATCGCATTGAGAGCCGCTTTGAGAAAGTACGTGTTTGTAACTCCTGGAATTTCCACCGGGTATTGGAAGGCAAGAAAGACCCCTTCGCGAGCCCTCTCTTCCGGGTCCATCTCCAGAAGGTCATTGCCTTTATAGATGACCTGGCCCTTGGTAACTACATACGTTTCTCGTCCTGCAAGAACCTGCGCAAGAGTACTCTTACCCGATCCGTTTGGTCCCATGATCGCATGAACCTCGCCGGCATTGACTTTCAGGTTAACACCCTTGAGGATTTCTTTCCCTTGTACTGATGTATGCAGATTTCTTATTTCTAACATGTCTCTCTTTCCTTCTTCGATTACGGAATTGAACTTCTACCCAACGCTACCTTCAAGGCTGATGCCAAGGAGTTTCTGGGCTTCCACTGCGAACTCCATCGGGAGTTCACGAAAGACCTCCTTGCAAAATCCGTTCACAATCATATTCACAGAATCCTCCGTCGAGAGTCCGCGCTGCCTGCAGTAAAATATTTGATCTTCCCCGATCTTCGAGGTGGATGCTTCGTGTTCGACTTTGGATGTTGTGTTTTTCACCTCAATATACGGAAACGTGTGAGCGCCACATTTATCACCAATCAGCAAGGAGTCGCACTGGGAAAAATTGCGCGACCCAGTGGCGTTTTTCTGAATCTTCACAAGGCCGCGGTACGAGTTCTGCCCAAGCCCGGCGGAGATTCCTTTCGAGACGATCGTGCTCTTCGTGTTCTTCCCTATGTGGATCATCTTAGTACCGGTGTCAGCCTGTTGACGATTATTCGTGACCGCAACAGAGTAAAACTCGCCGACAGAATTTTCTCCTTTCAGCAGAACGCCTGGGTACTTCCACGTGATAGCAGATCCGGTTTCGACCTGAGTCCAGGAGATTTTAGAATTCTTCCCCTCGCATGCGCCTCTCTTGGTAACGAAGTTGTAAATACCACCCTTTCCATTCTTGTCGCCGGGATACCAGTTCTGCACAGTTGAGTATTTGATATTCGCCCCTTCAAGAGCGACAAGCTCAACAACTGCAGCATGAAGTTGATTGGTGTCTCGCATGGGAGCAGTACAGCCTTCCAAATAGCTAACAGTGCTTCCCTCATCGGCAACAATCAACGTCCGCTCGAACTGACCGGTATCCTGCGCGTTGATACGGAAATACGTGGACAACTCCATCGGACAGCGGACACCTTTCGGAATGTAGCAGAAGGAACCGTCGCTGAACACCGCAGAATTCAATGTGGCAAAAAAGTTGTCCGTATAAGGCACCACCGAACCAAGATACTTCTGCACAAGATCGGGATGTTCCTGCACCGCCTCGGAGAACGATCCGAAAATAATACCAAGTTCCTTGAGCTTTTCTTTAAATGTAGTCGCCACAGAAACACTATCGAACACGGCATCGACTGCGACTCCTGCGAGCATTTCCTGTTCGGCGAGAGAGATGCCAAGCTTGTTGTACGTTGCGAGCAACTCCGGGTCAACTTCATCGAGACTGTTCAGCTTCTTCTTTTGTTTCGGTGCAGAGTAGTAAATGATATCCTGATAATCGATCTTCGGATACGAGACGTTGGGCCAATCCGGCTCCTTCATACCAAGCCAATGGCGGAACGCTTTGAGACGCCACTCCAGCAACCAAGCCGGCTCATTCTTCTTTTTCGAAATAAGTTTTACGGTCTCTTCGGTCAGACCGCGTGGCGCGGAATCTGCCTCTATATCTGTGACAAATCCGTACTTATACTCTTTGTTCGCGAGCTCTTCAATTGTATTTGTTTCTGTACTCATGCTTCCTTTCTGAATCTTATCGTGGCCCGACTCTCCCTACCCTCCAACTGGACGAGAACTTTTGATCGGTGGCAGCGCCGGACGTTCACCGCTTGCCGTGAGCGGTGGGATTTTGCCACCCTCTGCTGACGGAACAGGCTTCTTTGGTTGTTCTTTTTCTGCAGAAGTCCGCTGCTCCGGAACTCCCTCGTCCGATTTTTTAGCCGGTGCCGACTTGGGCTCGCCAACGCTAGGAGTCTTTATGGGAGGAAGACCTCCGGCAGGCTTTGCACTCTTCAATGGCGGAAGACCACCAGCTGGTTTCGCGCCCTTCAATGGCGGCGGGCCCCCTGCGGGTGTTCCGCTTTTCAAAGGCGGGAGTCCGCCAGCAGGACGTGCCTGCGCAGACGCCCCTGCCGCCGGTTTTGCGGCAGCAGGTTTTGGGGCGGGCGGCTTCTTCGCGGAAACAGTCTTGTATTCAGGATAATCCACCAGCCAGGTCTGGCCGTCGATCTTTTTCAATACCTTCTCCTTTTCAAGCTTTGAGGTAAACTCCCTTGCAATCACTTCCGCTTCGTCATACCCAACTCTCAGCTTTTGCTTCCTGTCAAACATCTCTCGAATGCCATATTGAATATCACGGAAGAAGATATTTGACATATGAAATACCGGAAAACGGGTTTTCAGGAAAGAGAGAACTTCCTTATCGTTGGTCAGAACGTACTCAAGAGGTTTCATTGTCATGCGAAGTTGTGGTTGAACATTGAACAAGACATCATACAATTTGAGATAGCATCATCGTCTGAAAAACGTTCTCGATATTAGCCTGAACTTTGTGCAACGGTTGCTTGATCGTGCAAACGTCATATACGCAACAACTCTCAGGGCCGTCGGTCATGCACTGGGCAATCATTGGCGTCGAGCCTTCGATTGCACGAATAATATTTGATATCGGAACTTCGTCCGGATGCTTTGCGAGGGCGTAACCGCCATGGGCGCCTTGGTGTGACGCGATCAAACCGGCCTTGGTAAGCTTCTGCATTACTTTGGCAAGAAGTTCATAGGGAATATTATATTCTTCTGCAATCTCCTTTGCCGTCACAATGCCCCCTCTGCAGGAAATGGCTATGTGCCGAAGAGCGATGATCCCGTATTCAACCTTTTTGGACAATCTTACCATGAAACGAATACCCGACTAAATCAGTCCTATTTCCAGTCAATAAAAAAGGAGCTCAAGAGACTCCGAAATTATGACGATCAACTGAAGAAATATACAAAGGACTACTCATAATATCAAGACCTTCTCGCAGAAACTTCTGGTTCGTTGCAACAGTAGTGCGATTTGCCTATCATCTCTTCCACTTTTGGGAGGCTGCTAGGGATGCCAGTCATCGAGGCGTTAGAATTATCAAAGACATACACTTCCGGCTTCAGGAAACATCGGAACGTTCATGCCGTCAGCAATCTCTCGGTTTCGATTGAGTCTGGTCAGATATTCAGTCTCCTTGGTCCGAACGGGGCCGGGAAAACGACCTTCATCAAGATCCTCCTCTCGATTGTCCACCCTTCCCAAGGAAGTGCATCCATCTTGGGATGCGCCGTACCCAACGTGAAAACAAGAGAACGGGTGGGTTACCTCCCCGAAAATCACAAGTACCCCGGATATTTCACCGGCGAACAGGTGGTGCGGTTTTTTGGAGAGCTCAGCAAGGTTCCCAAAAAAATTCTTGATGAAAGAATACCTGATCTTCTCCATATGGTAGGACTTACCGAGTGGCGTAGCATGAAGGTGAAAAAGTATTCGAAGGGGATGCTACAGAGAGTGGGACTCGCTCAGGCGCTGATTAACGATCCGGATATTCTGTTCCTGGACGAACCGACCGACGGGGTTGATCCTGTGGGAAGAAAGGAAATTCGTGAAGTACTGAAGGGTTTGAAGTATCAGGGCAAGACCATCTTCCTGAACTCACATTTGCTATCTGAAGTTGAAATGATATCGGATCAAGTCGCAATTCTGGACCGGGGAAAACTGGTGCGAGTCGGAACCGTTGAAGAACTGACTGCACAAGGATCATCGTTTGAAATCGCGGTCGAGGGAAGTCTGCCTTCCACCTTCATCGACGAAGCCTCTGCCCACGTGTTGAAAATGTGTGTACGCGGTCAGACAATCTCGCTTCAATCGAGCACAACGGCGGATCTCAATGCAACTCTTGATCTGCTCCGAAAGCATGGAGTTTTGATCACCTCGATGACGAGAGTGAGGAGAAGTCTGGAGGACTCCTTCATCGACCTTCTGAAGCAAGGAGCACAACATTGATTCTCTTCGCTCTCGTTCGCCACACGATTCGTGAACTTCTCTTTCGCGTAACACTCCTGATTCTGACCGGAATTTCAACCCTTATCATCATCGTCATCCTCCTGAGTATTAGCTCCGCCGAGTCAGCTGATGGGGTTGCCATAACGTTGTTTTCCCAACCAATCGGACTACCTGTCCCGATCGACCAACTGGAGCAGGCGGTGCACTTTGTGCAAAGGAGCCTTACGGGCGGACTTTACACAGGCATCGTGCTCTTCGGAATCATTGCAACCGCCGGACTGATACCGGAGACCATGGAGAAGGGACTCATAGACATCTATCTTTCCAAACCACTTGCCCGCTGGCAACTGGTTCTCGGAAGAATACTCGGTGCAGTCACAATCATCTTCGCAAACGCTCTGTACTTTGTCGGATTCATCTGGCTGATCTTTGGGCTCAAGCTTGGAATCTGGAATCTGAATTTTCTTCTCGCTCCTGTGCTTTTGACCCTCGTCTTCCTTTGCCTTTACACGATCTCAGTCCTCCTAGGAATTCTCGTGCGAAATGCTGTCGTACCCATACTCTGTGTATTGTTTTACCAGGTTGTGGTCGCTGGTTTCCTCGAGAATCGAGAGTACTCTCTCTACCTTCTGTCCGAAAACGTCGTGTACAGAACAATTGTGGACGGCTTCTACTATGCCCTTCCTCAAACCCGTGCGCTCCAATTGTCCAACGAGCAGTTTATTGTCCATCAATCGTTGATGTGGGGGCCTGTTGCTCAGTCAATAGTTGTCTCCTGCGTCCTCCTTGGCGCCTGTCTCTGGATTTTCCAAAGGAAGGATTTCTAGAACTACCCTCTCAGTCGTACGTTCCCGCTTGTGGCGGAGACCAACTTCTCCTTAAGCATCTCAGCCAATGTCCGGCGCACATGGATCTCCAAATGGACCTCTTCATCGTAACGCGTATCGTTGATCTTCGCTCCGACTCCCTCGATAACGTGCATGACCTGTCCTACGAATGCGTGTGGAAACGCTGCATGAATGGGTGCGAGAACCAGTTTCGTGATTCTTTCTGAGGAAACGAGCAGGCTTTCGGCTGCCCCATTATATGCCCGAACGAGACCGCCGACCCCCAGCTTCTTACCTCCAAAATAACGCGTGACCACGACAAGGACATTCGTCAATCCGAATTTTTCTATAGCTGCTAGGATTGGCTTACCGGCACTCCCATTCGGTTCGCCATCGTCATTCGCCCGATAGTCGTTCCCGTCAATGCCAAGGCGATAAGCGTAGCAATGATGCGTTGCATCGTGGAGTTTTTTCCGTCTTGCAGCCAAACATTCGTCAACATCCGCTCTTCCCTGAATGGGAAGCGCTAGCGAAAGGAACCGGGAACTCAATACTTTCGTCTCAAGCTCAATCGGGCGTGCAATCGTCAGGTATTCGTCCGGCGGCATGGGGGAAACTTCATCACGGTAATACTCGTTAAAGCATGTGAACTTTGTGAATGTATGGATTCACATCACAGTATCCAAAGGATTGAAGCCCTCAATGATTTTCCGTATCTTTGAGTAAACAAAGGAAAACGAATGAAAATCGGGATGGTTTGCTACCCCACGTACGGCGGGAGTGGCGTCGTTGCAACGGAACTAGGAAAAGCACTCGCGGACAAGGGTCACGAAGTACACTTTATCAGCTATGCCCTGCCTATGAGGCTCAACGGGTATTCGGGAAATGTGTTTTATCACGAAGTCGAAATGGCCACATATCCTCTTTTTGATTTCCCTCTGTACACTCCTGCCCTTGCAAGCAAGATGGTGGAAGTGGCCAGGTTCGAAAAGCTCGATCTCATCCATGCACACTATGCCATTCCGCATGCGACCAGCGCTTTTCTTGCGCGAGAAATACTCGGGAACGGACTGAAAATCGTCACCACGTTGCACGGCACCGACATTACTCTTGTCGGCCTCGAACCGAGCTTCCTTCCGGTCATGAAATTCAGTATTGAAAAGAGCGACGGGGTCACTGCGGTTTCAAGATTTCTTCGAGAAAAAACGACGACAAATTACGGAATCGATAAGGACATTCGTGTAATCCCGAACTTCGTTGACATAGAAAAGTACAATCGGATGCCGTGTGATGATGTCTGCGGAGTGTTTGCGCCAAAGGGGGAAAAGGTTCTCGTCCATGTTTCGAACTTCCGGACGGTCAAGCGTGTGCAGGATGCAATTCGGATCTTCAACCAGGTGCAGAAGATGATTCCCTCATGCTTGATCCTGGTCGGTGACGGACCGGATCGATCTTCGTGCGAGATGCTTGTGCGCGAGCTTGGGATCAGAGAGAAAGTGCGCTTCCTGGGAAAACAACAGGAGCTCGTCCAAATTCTTTCGGCAGCCGATCTGTTTCTGATGCCCAGTCAATCGGAGAGCTTCGGGCTCTCTGCGCTGGAAGCGATGGCCTGCGAGGTTCCTGTCATTTCCACAAGTGTGGGAGGCTTGCCTGAACTTCAGGTGCATGGCGAAACAGGCTTTATTGCTGAAATCGGAGATATCGACCGAATGGCAAGATACTCGATCGATCTCTTGAGCAATCCCTCCAAACTAAAGATGTTCGGCGTTGCTGCGCGAAAACGCGCTGTAGAAAACTTTGATGTGAAGAAGGTTGTGGACGAATATGAGAAGTATTATGAGGAATGCCTCGTTGTTGCTCATCCCTAGCCGATCAGCGGTGACTTCCCCGCCATTGAAATAATTTGTCCGCCAGAACCACGATCGATCCACCGACAAGCATCCACAGTATGATACGCAGCGTACCTGTCGAAGGGGACCGCGGAAGTCCTCCCCGCAACATTTCGTTGAACCAACTCACTGCAGAACCAATTCCTCGAAAAGTTTTTTCTGACAGAACGCCCAATGTGGTCGGCGAGGTGTCTACCCCTCCTGTGCCGATAACTCCCGTAACAACAAAGACTACCGACATGACAGTGACTACAATCAGGAGGGCGAAAAAGAAGGAAAAGCCTTTGAACAATTGAAAGAGAAAAGGTGTTGTCCCGTACCCCAACTGCTCCATAACCCGATCAGCAAAATCGGACTTGACGTTCGCCAGAGTTTGGCGGCGGAGTGCCCCGTCGACTCGTTCCACATCCTTCTGTACCCTGCGACAATCCGGACAAAGCGAAAGGTGATCGGAAATCCGCTTCGCCTCTGCGTCGCTCAAAGTTTTGTCGAGAAGAGCTTGAAGCTCGTGATCATGTAGATGATGCTGGCTGGCGCTCATACTTCAGTAACCTCCTTCATCAGACTTGATGACAATCTCTTTCGCAACAAAGCTCTTCCCCTAAAAAGATACGTCTTTACCGTCCCTTCAGGAATATCCATGACCGTGCAGATTTCGTTGTACTTCATGTCGTGAACATAGAACAGCGTCACCACCGAACGGAGTTTCTCGGGAAGTTCCTCAACCGCTTTCGACAAGTATTCTCGCAGTTCGCGATCCTGCAACAATTCCAATCCCGAAGCGTCACTTTCATCGGCCAGGGAGAGATCAATCCCCGGTTCATCGAGGGATTGATGGAATTGATCGTTCCGACGCCGACTGACTTTCGTCATACACAGGTTGTAGACAATTCGATGGAGCCAGGTTCCGAATTTCGCATCACCTCTGAACTGATGTAGATTGCGGAATGCTCTCACGAACGCATCCTGGACGATCTCTTCAGCTTCTTCCCGGTTTTTCAGGACTCGAACGGCGAGGGTCATTGCCTGGGCCTCATGTCTTTTTACCAAACGGCGGAAGGACCTGGCATCGCCGGAACGTACTTCCTGGACTATGTCCCAATCAGATGATGGTGGCGCCATGAACTTTCCTCAGGTGCAAAAGGCCTCT
>QKGJ01000183.1 GCA_003251275.1 Ignavibacteria bacterium | reverse complement strand
CGGATCCGCTTCACCGCCAATCATCAGGCAGTAGCCAACCTGCAACCCCCAGATGCCGCCGCTCGTGCCGCAATCGATATAATAGATCCCCTTTGCTTTCAACTCCGCTTCACGGCGGACAGTATCTTTGTAGTACGAGTTCCCCCCATCCACAACGATATCACCCTTCGAGAGCAGAGGAATCAGTTCTTGAATATTGTCATCTACCGGCTTGCCCGAAGGAACCATCAACCACACGATTTTGCGGCCCTCGAGTTTCCCCACCAAATCCTTCAGCGATGTTGATCCGATTGCCCCCTTCTTGACCGCCTCCTGCACTTTGTCTTGACTTCGGTTGTAGGCAACAATCTGGTGTTTGTCGCGGAGCAGTCGCTCCACCATGTTTCCCCCCATCTTTCCGAGACCAACGAATCCTAATTGCATACAGCTTCCTTTCGGGCGTTTCGATAGTGATTCAGGATGTCAACGAATTCATGTCGCGGGTACGAATTGATCCCGCTTCTCTTCCAGGTTTGCGTACAAACCATCGAAGGATTTCTCAAACGATGCAACGCCGTCGTCTTCGAGTTTCTGCGTCACGGCTTTCATGTCGATTCCCGCAGCAGCAAGTGCTTTCAAACTGGCTTTTTCTTGGTCGATACTTTTCTCGACGGTCGCTTCGATCTTAGCATGATCAAGAATCGCCGTATAGGTCGCCGGGGGAACAGTGTTCACCGTATGAGATCCAATCAGTGTCTCAACATACAGCACGTCACTATAGGCGGGATCTTTGGTGCCGGTACTTCCCCAGAGCGGACGCTGCACCCGTGCACCTTTCGCCTTTAATGCATCAAAACGTCCCGCACCAAATGCCTCCTTGAACGCCTGGTAGATCATTTTCGTGTTTGCAATGGCGGCCTTGCCTTTGAGCGCTGCGAGTTTTTGATCTTTCCTTTCGGTTAGCATTTTGTCGACAAGTGTATCAATGCGACTGACAAACACGCTCGCCACCGAAGCAACATGATCAATCGGCTTTCCTGCCTTCATCCGTTTCTCCAATCCGGAGATATACGCCACCGTTACTTCTTTGTATCTTTCCACCGAGAAGATCAGCGTCACATTGATATTGATTCCTTCGCTGATAGCCTGTTCGATGGCGGGTAATCCTTCTTTCGTTGCAGGAATCTTAACCATCAGATTCTTCCGGTCGATCTTCGTCCACAGTTCGCGCACCTCTTCGATCGTTGCTTTCGTGTCGCGCGCTTTGTTGGGTGTGACCTCCACACTGACGTAACCATCGAGTCCTTTGGTTTTATCGTACACCGGCTTGAGAACATCCGTCGCCATCTGTATATCCTTGATCATCAGCGCTTGAATAAGTTGTGCGGCATCGATTCCCGGATTTGATTCGACCAGCTGCCGCAGTTGTTCGTCGTAGTCGGCACTCCCGGAAATTGCCTTATCAAAGATTGTGGGATTCGATGTAACACCCAGCAGTCCTTCATCCACCATTCTTTTCAGTCCGCCTTTGGTGATCAGCGATCGACTGATATTATCGTACCAGATGCTCTGGCCGAGTGACGCGAGTTTTTGCAGATTATTCATAACCCTCTCCTTTCAATGAGTCTCACTTCTTGAGAACCTTTTTTGCAGCGGCAACAACAGCTTCGGAAGTAACACCGAAATGCTCGTAGGCCTTTTCGTAGGGCGCCGATGTACCGAACGAGGACATGCCAACGAAGGTTCCATTGTCACCAATGAACCGCTCCCACCCAAGCTGTACGCCAGCCTCAACAGCAACGCGCGCTTTGACTCCCGGTGGAAACACGCTTTCCTTGTATGCTTGGTCCTGCTGCTCAAATAATTCCCATGATGGCATGCTAACAACACGCGACTGGATTCCTTCCTTGGATAATTGCTCGTGCGCCTTCATTGCCAGACTTACTTCCGAGCCGGAGCCCATGAGAATAACCTGTGGTTTATCTGCACCAGTGACAACGTAGGCGCCTTTGTACAGCCCAGTAGCTTTCCCGTACTTCGACTGGTCGAGGACAGGAAGCTTCTGTCGTGTGAGTGCCAGCAGAGTTGGTCCGGAGCGATGCTCGAGCGCAAACTTCCAGGCGTACACAGTTTCGTATGCATCAGCGGGTCGGAGAACAATCAGATTCGGCATCGCACGCAGCGAGGCCAGATGTTCGACTCCCTGATGGGTGGGACCATCTTCGCCCAGTCCGATACTGTCATGTGTATAAACAAAAATTGTGGGATAGTGCGAGAGCGCGGCGAGACGGATAGTCGGGCGCATGTAATCGGTGAAGCAGAAGAACGTTGCCCCGTAGGGTATCAGCAAATCGCTGACTGCGATCCCGTTCATGATGGAGCCCATGCCGTGCTCACGCACGCCGAAGCGAATGTATCTTCCGTGCCGGTTCTTCCGGCTGAAGTCCTCGGCCCCTTTGAAGCGCGTGTTATTCGAAGGCGTCAGGTCTGCCGAACCTCCCAGGACGAGCGGAAGTTTCGGCATGATCGCATCCAGGGTTTTTCCCTGTGCCTCTCGGGTTGCGAGCGACGTACCGGCTTCGAACTTCGGGGCGGATTCGTTCCAGATCTTTTCCCAGTTCTCGGGGAGTTTCCTTGCCGCTGCGGCGGTAAACTCCTTCGCAAGATCAGGATGGGAAGCTGCATACTTGTCGAACATCTTTTTCCATTCATTCTCCCTCGCCTCACCCTTCCTCACCTCTTCGCGGAACAATTTGAGGGATTCTTCGGGAATGAAGAACTTTTTGTCGGGATCCCAACCATATCGCTTTTTCGTCAGGGCGATCTCTTCGTCACCGAGAGGTGATCCGTGCGCATCGTGCGAATCCTGTTTGTTTGGACTTCCATAGCCGATATGGGTCCGCAGTTTGATCATCGTCGGACGACCTGTCTCTTGCTGTGCTGTCTTCAGCGCTTTCTCGAATGAGGCCATATCGTTCCCGTCGCCACCGACAGTAAGAACCGACCAGCCATACGCCTCGTAGCGCTTTGCGACATCCTCGCTGAAGGAAAGCGACG
>QKGJ01000131.1 GCA_003251275.1 Ignavibacteria bacterium | reverse complement strand
ATTACCTTCCCTTTGTTACTTCCTTGGAACAATCGCCCAGAGAATCAGATACACGAGGAAGCCGGGTATGACCGGCAGAAAGGTCCCACCACAAGATGAATCCTCACTCTTGTCGCTTTCCAACCGAGCCACTCGGCAAGCCCTGTACAGACTCCGGCTATCACCTTGCCCTTCGTTGATCTTCGAAGATCTGTCAGCTCTGGCATACTTGATTTATATGAAACATTTTGCTTAAGCGCTACTGCTCTGTCATCGCGTTCAGGCGATTCTGACATTGGAAACAAAGGCGACAAAAACAGTTGGTCTCCCTTTCTTAGCCGCAGGGCAGTTCAAACTGATGAAACTTCGTCCTGCCGATATCGTATTCAAGGTTGAAATCATCATTCCACAATTTGAGGATCCTGTCATGAAGGCTGCATTTGTTATTTGCCTGGGGATGATGATGCTACTGGTTACCCCGCCACTCCTGGCCCTTGATGAAACGTTGACTTCCGGTCGATTCATAAACGCGACCATCGAGCAATCGGAAAAGGCGATAAGGAACGCACTCGATGCTCCATCGCCGGGATTGCAAATCTCTGGGGCAAACACTGCACGTCAATTGAAAGAACTTCTGCCAGAAGAGAGTTTCTCTTCTCTCGTTATTCCGCTGATGCGAATCGTCAAAGACGAGAAGGCTCAGACTTCTGCAAGGATAGTCGCTGCTGTCGCATTGCACGGAATGAAGTCGGGCAGGGGGGATTTTGCCATATCGCGTACAGCAGATTACACGGACAATCAGCGCGTAAAGAAGGTCTGCTTCTGGCTGGCCTATGATCGGAAGATTGTCGAAAAGGAGGCTCCCCCGATCAATGTTCCTAAGCTGCAATCCTTGATCGAATACGCCGCCCCGGAGCCTTTACCGGAGTTGGCATTCTAGATGGATGTGAAAGGGGCTCGGGATGTCAGAACGTGCGATCTGAGAATGGGAGCTGCAAGACTTGGCTCCCATTTCATTGTTTCCTCAGACCATTGGTCAGAAAATCATGGAACGTAATTACCTGAAGAAGAAGGCGCTGTCAGGTCAGTCGAAACTCATGCTTGTTACAGTTGCAATGCATGAACCATGGCGAGGTTGACGGTCACCGTTTCCTTGCTGATACATAGCAACCCAGAATCCTCACCTCTGTCGCTCTCTCATTCAACTCAGTCAAAGCGATTTCCATCTTGTCACTATCCGCTGAGTTTTGCAAATCCAGATAGAAACGATACTCCCAAGGTTTTCCTTCAATTGGATAGCTTTCGATTTTGAACAACTCGATACCCCGTCGAGCGAATGGCTCCAACGCATGATAAAGTGAGCCGGGCCGGTGCGGCAACATCATCACAAGCGAGATCTTATCCGCGTCACCGCCCACGTATGCCTCCTGCGAGAGGAGAAAGAAACGGGTATAGTTTTCGTGATGGTCTTCGATACCCGGCTTGAGTATCTTCCCTCCATAAATTTCCGCTGCACGCGCACTTCCAATGGCCGCCCTTGTCCTGTCTCCGCTTTCCAAAACGCGTCGAACGCTTGCCGCCGTGTCGTCGGCTGCAACGCCTCTAATCTGCGCATGAGCCGCAAGAAACTTCAGGCATTGGGCGAGAGCAACAGGATGGGACTCGGCAGAGAGAATCGAATCAAGTGACGCATCCTTGCAACCGATGAGATTGTGCCGTATGGGAACGATGCTTTCTCCAACAACCTTCAAGCCGCTGCCAATGAGGAGTTCGTAACATCGATGAACCGTTCCGGCCAACGTATTTTCGACAGGCGCGACGATGTAATCCGCGGCACCATCTTCAATCGAGGTGAAGAGAGACTCAAAGCTCGACTTCGGAACCAGCTCGACTTCATCGAATAGCCCGACCACCGCCTCTTCACTAAACGCCCCACGCTCGCCTTGAAATGCAACTCGCTGACGTTGTTTCGGATTTGTCACCAGTTGACCACCATGATTCGCCTACTTCAAGAGCACCATTTTCCTCGTCAGAATCCTATCACCGGTATGCGCCTGGTAAGCATAGACGCCGGTAGAAGCTGGCAATCCCGCATCGGTAAGGCCATTCCACTCAACTGCATGAACACCGGGAGGAACATGCCTGTAGGAGAAAGAACGGATTAATCGGCCCGTAACATCGAAGATGCGAAGCGTTAAGTCGCCCTGTTGAGGCATGCTGACTTTAATAATTGTTGAAGGGTTAAACGGATTAGGATAGTTTTGGTTGAGGACGAAATCAGATGGAAACTCCTCTTGTTCTTTCACCGAGACCGCAAAAGGACTGCGAAGCATTCCTCCGGTGCGGGCTGGATTTCCTTTCAATGTTGACCAGACCTTTGTTGAATCATAGAGACCGGGCGTATCCCAACCATATACAAACTTATCGACCCTGCCGGCAAATATCTCCGTGTCACCATCGCGGTCGATGTCGACCAGTGTGGGGTGGGTTTCAAAACTTGTTATATAATTGTCGGGCGGAATCAGTGGAAATCCATTGACTTCCTGTCCCATATGATTGAATGCTCTTATGACGCCAGGTTTGCCTGACACTCCGTTCGTTCCGCAAACAACATCGCCCAATCCATCCCCATCGACATCGGCAATGGCAACAGAACCATCCACCCAGGTTCTGTACACACGGGCCGGATAACCCGGTAGAAGATCGCCGTTCAATGAGTACGCCCACACCTTCCCTGAATCGACGGCCTCGACTCCTCCGTATGCGATCTCCGGGATATTATCGCCCGTCATGTCTCCCACAGCGACCGACGCGAATGAATGACCGAAAGTAATCGGAAATGGAAATCCCGGCACAAGATTTCCTGTATGGTTGATTGCATAAATACCATTGATGTTGTTGTAATCTGGTTTCACACGGATGAGAATCTCCAGCGTGCCATCATTGTCCAGGTCAAACAATGTTGGAGGATTGCCGACCGTGTTCTTGCCGACAACCCACGGGAAGCCGCTCTTGATCTGTCCTGTCGGAGTGTAGGCTATGAGCTTGGCGAGAATTGTAGAGTCACCTCGTCCGCCCGTCCCCACAACAATCTCCATCAT
>QKGJ01000347.1 GCA_003251275.1 Ignavibacteria bacterium | reverse complement strand
AAGTTGTGCCATAAGGAGTGCGCCGGGTCTATTGAAGTCTGTCTCTTTTCCTATCGGGTAAGAGCCAACAATGCGGATCGTTGCGTTCGTTGAACCGATTCTTGAGACGTTGCTTATTCCTCCGTAAATGCCATCGCCCGTGCTATCCTTGGCGTCAACGTAAATTGCATCAATCGCGATCGTGCTCGCACGGTTATCCAGCTCCGTAAAGAGTCCCACCAACTGAGCTTTGTTGTCTTCCAGGTTGATCGTCGCCGATCGACGGTTGATCTTGTTCCACCCATACATCAGAGACCAGCGAAAATTGATTGCGCCAAACCATTTCATGTTGATCCGCGTAATCCCCGCCGCATCAATGTTATCGTTGATCAACACCCCCTCCTGAAAACTGACCGGCTGACGGCCAACGGAGAGTCCGAAATCCAGACCGTGTTTATCGAACGGATCGAGGTCTGGAAAAAGCTCACCAAAATCTCCTTCGAAAAACAGAGTCGTGATTTCTGCGTTAAGTTCATCTTTGACATTGATTCCCTGTTGTGTTCCGGGGCGGAAGGTATATCCAGTGAAAATTCCCTTCTTATCCAGAGGTCGGATTCCAACAATAATTCGTTCTGTAAAAGTGAGGTACAGATTACCAAATAGATCCAGCCGATTTGCCCATTCCTGTACAGGTCTCTTGGAAGTGCCGAAGGTCTGCAATCCGCTTCTCAGATTTCCGAACACAATGAAATATGGCTGCCACACCGCTCCACCAGGAATTGTAAATCCACCCTGAAGGTTTCCGGACCCTAGAAAGTTCTCGCCAATCTCAATGAAGGGTCCATTCCTTCCGGGAACTCCATCCAGTTGCAGCGGTATCACTTCATTGGAGAGTCGGCTCCGACGAAGGGCTTCGTCGCTCAAGTTCCACTTATTCTCCTGCGCCATCCCGGCCGACTGAGCAATCAATAAAACGACAAGCACCGCCTTTATTGCGCGGAAACGGCAAACGATGTTCGATATTCTTGTTTCCATCGATCAGTTTCCTTTTGTGAAGTTTTTGGATGGTGTGTCAAGCGCCGCGCTGATTCTTCCGGGACGTAGCTCAACAGTTCTTTCTTGCACCGTGAGATGGCCCGCAAGAACTCCCTTGGCAATGTCCCGGGCCGACATATTATAGTCAAACCCGATGACTCTGATCTCATCGAGGAGATTAATCGGTATCATTCCTGCAATAATCTTGAAGGTGGCCTTGAACGGAGGTGTTGCCCCGATGAGGGCATCTGCATCAATGGAATATTCCGGCCAGGCATCTGCCAACGGTGGAAGCACCTTTCGATGTTTCCGCGCCCCGGTCGGGCGACCAAGCAACAGTGTAGAGGAAGTTGACGGACGGAGGAACACCGATGCGTTAGGTGAATAATTAATTGCGAGGACTTGCTCGCGTTCCCCGCCACGGTTCATGCGGACGATAAAGTTCGATTGAAGACTGAACAGATACGGATCGCGCGGAATATCGCCATTATGGACATAGAGGGAATGTGCATCGCGAACGTCACCATTCGGGTCCATGTCACCAGACTCAAACACAACTTTTCCCTTGCTATCGACGACTTCGACATGAAGAAACACCACACGCTCTGCATCAAACCCGGTCGGCGCGCTGTGACCATCAGTTCCATTCTTGAACTGAACACGGAAGTCGATCCCATCGCGGCCGAGGTTGTCCACTTCGACATCGCCGAGCTGATACGCCGCCTGGAGAATCTGCAGCCGCTGTACTTTAATATCGTCTAGCAGTTTCTGATTGTCGGTCAGAATTCTCCTGGCATCGATCCGGTCCTCGACCTTCACCCATCGGGGTGGGAATTGATAATCTTTTGGTTTCTTCTTCTCCCACTCCGGCGTTCCCCAGCCTTCTTCGTGCTTGAACGTGAGCCACTCTCGCATGGTCGCAAGCTGGGCTGCATCCGAATTGTGGGGAAAAAGACCCGGATGAATGACAGAATAATCCGGGCCGGCGAACATGTGGTTCGTTCTTTTTCGTGGTTTCGTTTCCTTGCCGCCGATTTTGGCTGCCGGCGCTTGAGCGTAACCTGAGGCCTTGCCGGGAATCAAGCCCATATGACAATCCTGGCAGGAAACTCCGTTTCCCGATGCTGGCGAAGTCTTGTAGTCACTGAATGCTTCTTCTAGACGGAATCCGTTGACCAGATTGACATCGTGACATGTTCCGCAGAATCCTGATGTCGATATTTGTTCGAGTACGATGACATCCGTGTGGATATTTCGACTGTCAATCGCCCGGTTTGTATTGACGTTATATTCACCGCTCCCAATTACTCTTTTCAGTTCTTTGTTTCCAGTGGGACCGTACATCGGATCGAAGAGATCGCCCTTGACAATTGCCAGTCGACCGCTGGTCTTGCCAAAGGGCTTCGCAAGACGATGGCACACGATGCATGTGATTCCCTCTCGCGAGGCAGGATGTCGATCCATGTTCGAGATGAACTCCGGTTCCTCTCTATTCATTCCGATCGGTGTATGGCAGCGGATGCAGAAATCACCGTTTGTACCGTTCGTCAACGCCACGACCGCACCGTGAAAGGCATTAAACACCGGGCTCACCTGCGAGTATGCGTGGGCAGAGACTGACCATTCGCGATAGTGATCGGGATGGCAGGTCTTGCAGGTAATTGCGGACGGATAGTTCTTCTCTTCAAACAAACGATTGAAATCCTTGCGGGCCGCTTCCTGCGATCGAACACTGCCGACAAGAAACACGGATAGGAGAAGCACCAATTTCGTCACATGAATGTTGCGACGGCGATTGAATTGGTGAGGGCACATAGAAAGACCTCCGCTAATTAGATGTGATGAGTAGTGAAATAATCTTGGGAGAAACGATTTTCGGATCAAACCGGAAAGCCCCATTTGCCGATTTCAGTTTTTGGTACGCGCTAATGGCTTTGCCGTGCAGTTCATCGTTTTCTTTCCCTGTCATGAAATACTGGGCTGCGTATGAACAGGCAAGGTATGCGTAGGCCGTAGTTGCTGGAATTTCACTTTGCGAAACTTCTACCAGTTGCTTAATTGATTCCTCATACTCTCCTTGAAAATAAGAACGAAGTCCGCGACGCACCTTTTCTTCCATGGCGTTCATGGACGCGAGGTACCGGGCAGCATCCGCGTTGTTCGCTTCAAGGAGTTGCGCACCCTGAAACTTTTCACGTGCTTTCAGGTAATCTCCCCTCTTTGCAAAAGCCATTCCTTCGCTTATCAGCGTTCGTACCCTCTCGGCAATCTGCGTCCCGCTGCGCGACTTCTTGATTGCCTCGACATAGTTACGCGCCTTCGTGTTGTTGCGGTCCTTCGCAATCACCGCAAGGAACTTCTCTTCCGCCTGATCGGGCTGTTTGGATTGCAGCAAACGTTCCCCTTCCGTCATCAATCGGGCAACATCTTCCCGTTGCGCAATTCGTTGCAGGTACGACTGTGCGCCGGCATGAGTGCTCTCTTTCTGCAACACAGATTCAAAAAGCCTCTTTGCTCCTGGATACGCTCCCCTGTCGAAGAATGCAACCCCCTGCTGAAACTCCTTTCGCACCGTCGCAACCCGGTCACGTTCGTTGCGAATCCTTTGCATATAGTCCTTGGCGCCGGTGTGGTTCGCATCCAACCCGAGAACGCTAGTAAACTTTTTCTCCGCCTCGTCGATGTTCTTTTGATTAAAGGAACTAATCCCTGCATTAAAGTCCTCGGCGATGCGTTCCTGCTTCGTCTTCTCCTTTTTTGCTGTTTCTGCTTTTTGCAGCTGGCCATCAATTAGCTTCAGATATTTCTTTGCATCGGCGTTGGCAGGATCGGCCGCAAGAATTTTTTCAAAGGCGTTTTTGGCGGCGTCGTAATCAGCCTGATTGTATCGCTCTACCGCTGCAGCAACTTCATTGGCTAGCCGTGCACTCGGATTGAGCTTCGTATCCACGAGCTGGAGATATCGGGCAAGAATCTTCCGCGCATCGTCATCTTTTGCAGCGTCCTGGACAGCGCCAATTTGCTGGGATCGTTGTAGATCATCAAGGGCTTTCTGGTACTGGCCGAGTTCATAATACGCCATGCCGCGATATACATAAGGAAAGTAGTCGATAAACCGTAGCCCGTACGTTTTCGCATTTGCCTTCTCTTCATCCTTGTCGGTTATCGCATCTGACATCTGCCGAACAACATTCTCCCACTGTTGGGCTTTCACCGCATCTATTCCTCTTTCGTAGCTGTCGTACCACTGTGCCGAGACAACAGAAGGAACGATGAGGAGGAGCGTTACACAAATGGCTGAACGCATTATCGTTGTCCCGCCTTTTTTCGCGTTGCATAAAACAGCTCCAACACTGAATCCGGGAAGACCCTCGCGTCAAGTACGTACGACGGGTCAAGAGAGAGTGCAGCACCAAATTCCTTCTCAGCCATACGCAAGCCGGATTTTTCTTTACGATTCGAGGAGAAGTATTTCATAGCATATGCTGAACCGAGAAACGCGTGGAATCCAGGGTCCTTCGCATGTTCCTTCTGAACGGATTGCAAAAGTGCAATCGCGCTATCATACTCCCCTTGGAGGAGACTTTGCACTCCCGCCATGTAGTCGTTCTGCTGCTCACGAAATTCTTCGCTTCCGGACGACACACTGGCAATAGTGGAAGGAATCTTCGCCATGTAGGTTTTCGCAACGGAATTGTGAGGATCGAATTGCATCACCTGACCAAGCGATTGCGCCGCCGCTGCATATTCCTGTGCATGAAACAGTTGAATACCTTCCACCAGTTTCTTGCTCACCGCTTCCTTCACATTCGCCGATATCCGCCGGCTCCCGACACTCTTCGCTCTCGCCTTCTTCTCATGTTGCTGCAGTAACTCGTATTGCTTCGGGAATTCCTTGATTACTCCGAACCGCTCAGATGCTTCAAAGAAATCTATCGCCAGTCCCCACAACCCCTGCTCGTAGTACACCGTGCCCAAATAATAGTAAGGGAGATATGAGATATACCACATGCCATAGGTCCGCATGTACTGGCGTGGAATACTATTGTCCACCAATGCGCTCTTGAGAAACTCCTCAGCCTTGAACCAATCGCCCGATTCAAGATACGCGAGACCCGCTTCGTAGCTGACATACCACGGCATCCCTGCGGCGGGAATCGCTGGCTGCGCCGTCGCAGGAGGTTGCTTGTCTGCCAGCGTGATCGGGCGATCACCGGTGAGATTCGCCATGAACTTCTGCATCGCCTCGAGCTCATCCGGAGCGTTTTGTATTTCTGATTTCTCCGCTTCTTGTTGGAATGACCGAAGCGCATCCTGCTTCTTGTCCAGATTGATATAGGCTATCCCCATATAATAGTAGGGAAGGTAATTGATGAAGCGGAGACCATACGTACGTGCTTTGCTTTTTGAATCCGGGCGCAGGGTCGCAGCTTCTTTCAGCAGGTTAATCGACTCCTGCCATTTCCCTTCTGCCTGGGCCTGCAACGCCCGCTCGTAGACAGCATACCATGGCCCGCTTGCCGCAACGGCATGAGAAGAAATGAAAAGAAACGCAAGGGCGATGAAGATGCAGTATTTCATTTTGTTAGAATCGAACGACAATGGACCCGACGCCTTCTTTGGAAAGACTGGAAATGTTCCCGGCGAAATCCAGCTGGATATTCTCCGAGATCACGACACCAATGCCGAACGTTCCGTGAACGATTGTTTCTCCCGGCTCAAACAGGGCCGCTTGTGCTTGCAGAGCGATGGTTCTATTGGCGTTGTTCGGGTCATTTGTCACGCCATTCCATTTTATGCGATTATCCGGCTCGCTGTACACACCCCCGCGAATGACAAAGGCAAGATTTGAAAAAAACAGCACATACTCTCCTCCTGCGTGGAATTCAAACCCATCTTCTGAGGTATAATCCCGCGGTGCGACGAAGTTTTCATCCACTGTAATCTTGATATCGCTGGTGAGACTTGAGTATTGTATCCGCATAATATCGAACGCGAACGTGAGGACATCCGAAGGTCGGTACGAGAACCCCGCGCCAAAGGACGAAGGAACGTTAAAGGCGATCTTGCTTCGGGTAACCAGGTCGGCAGGAGATGAAACGACAAGGTAACTTTGATTCAATTCAAACGAAGGACTCTTCTTGTAGATCGCACCGATCGAAAAATTGTCTGCTGCGTGGATAATCAATCCGGCGTTGATGAAAAAGTCAGAGCCCTTGTCTTCAATCCGCGCATCGTTTACTACAGTGCCCGGGCTAAAGATTTCTGTCGAATATCTCGTCAAATATGAATTGAGGTCCATCTGGGAAACACCGCCGGAGGCGCCAAGGGAGAACTGTTCGTTGATCTTGTAGGCGAATCCTAATCCGTAATTAACGACTGACATGTCCATTTTGGACGCAGCAGGAAAAAAGGCAACGCCATCGCGCCGGAGAGGCACATACGCTCCACGGGTGAAAAATTCATTCTCAAAGTTTACAAAGGCAGAAAGAGTAATTTTCTGGATGGGGAACACGAAGCTCGCAAAGGAAGGACTCACAAGAGAACTTTTGAAATCCCTTGAGACCAACTGGAAACTGGTGTCTACTCCACGGTGGGCAAAGTTGTTCACTGTTTTGGTAAACTCAATGCCTTTCACTTCGACTGAAACTTCGGGACGGATAAGTGTCGTAAGACCAGCGGGATTAGCAACGGCAGCAGTCGCATCATCCGCAATTGAAACAAACGCGCCACCGATACCGGCAGAACGGGCGCCCGGGTTGTTGAAGTTGAATTTGAATTGTGCAAAGTTTTCTGTGTTGGTTTGTGCAACGAGCACGCCATGGGCGAGGAGAATCGTCACACAAAGGATGAAGGCAGTTCTTGTCATTTTATTGGATCCTTTCTGTTGACGAAGTATTTATTGAAGGGGCCAGAAATTGAGTTCGCCCCCTACAATTCTGTTGCCGGACACCATAAGGGCGAGGATCCGAACAAACCGGGTTGTTCCCACAGAAGGATTCGGAGTGAAAATGCTCAAAGTATGCGTTTCTGTACTGGAGGTTTTGGTCACGGAGGTGGTAAAGTCCGGGGCGCCGCCAATCTCCTGGACGAAGTTTCCATTTTCATCCACCATGTCAAAGTCGAGTGTCAAGGCGAGTGCTGTCAGATTAGAGTCTTCTGGCGCGCCAACGGTGTATGCGACTTCAACGTTGAAGGTGACCGACTGATTCTTTGCCAGCACGGTGTTCGTCGCCGGCGTGATATTCCGGGTAATAGACAGACGTGTCAGGTTAAAGGGGGCTGAAGGTGTCGTCGGAATTCCATCGGTCTCGCATCCCCACATCAGCATCACCATCGCAGCACATGAAATGGATATGAAACGCATTGAACGAGGGGACATAAGACCTCCGCATCATCGTGTATGAAGAACAGTTAAAAAGTTGTAAGAATTTGTTCGTAATCGAATCCCGGCATCGTCTCTTTGACGACGGCGTTCTGTTCCTCTTGTACCGTCACAGACACTACCAGAGAGGAATGATAATCAGGATTGGACAGGTGAACGTTGTACCGCCCCGCAGGCAACGAGACCCGACAAGGCGTCAGTAACTTTTCTTCGATGGAAACAATCTGTCCATCGCTTGACTCGATCTTTGTGACCTCTGCCCATGGCAGCGCGTTGATGGAAATAGATCCTCCGGCCACTTGAGCGGACGAATTAATAATCAGATATCCAATATATGCACCAACCAACAACCCAACCGCCGCGAGCGCAACATAGAGGGTCTTTCCACTCCGTCGAGGTTCCCGGGCACGCACCCTCTTCGGCGGAGGTTCCACTTTTGCTTTCCGCGTTTCCCGCTCACGGTGCTCAAATGGACGCGTCTCTTCGAATGGCTTGTCAAGAACCACTGTCTCGCCTGATTCTTGCGGAGCGTCCTTTGCGGGGGTGACCACACGCGTTGCACTCCCGTCGACTTCCGTTCCCGCAATCTCAAGCAGCTTCCATGCCTGCAGGTTTCCCGGGGCAAGCTCAACGAGCGCTTTCAGTTTGACGATCGCGTTCTTGTAGTCCTTCCGGTTAAACAGCTCCGTCGATTCATGCCAGAGTGCATCGATCTTCTCCCTCTTCGAGAGAGAGGCTGCGGCAGCTTTCCGTGCAGCTGCAACTTCATCGCGAAGCTTCGTTGCCTCCTTTTCTTTTGGTCGAAGCTTGAGAATCTTCTCAACGCACTCATCAACACTGTCATATTCCCGACGCGCCATCGCATCTCGTGCCTGGGAAAGCAGGCTCGCGACCCGCGCCTCTTCTTCGTGTTTCTTTCGTGCAGCTTCGATATCACCCTTCAGGCGCTCTGCTTCTTCGTGCTTTGGTGAAAGCTTCAACGCTTCCTGCACGGAGCGCAGCGCTCCATCAAAGTCCTGCTCTTGCAGTTGCTTCTTTGCTTCCGCAATGGTCTTCTCCAGAAGCTTGCGCTGTTCTTCTTTCCTTTCAGCCTCCTGGATCTGTCCGATCATTTTGAGGATCTGCGAGTTATTCGGGTCGAGGCTTTTCGCCCGCTGTGCAATCTCGATCGCTTTTTGGAACGCGCTCTTCTTGAGGAGGGCTTCGCTTTCCTGCAGCAGCTTCACAGCCTTCGCCCGATTCTGCATTTGCTTCTCGCGAGCATCCCCGCGCAACTCATTCAGAATCCCGTCTAAGTCCGTGGCAACCTCATCGAAAAACTGGTAACGATCATCCGGCTTTTTTTGCAGCGACTTCATCACGACCGCTTTTAGGCTATCGGCAAAGCGGGGATCGATGTTCTCCATCGGCTCAGGTTCTTCATGCACAATCTTGAACATCACTGACATCGGTTGATCGCCGGTGAAAGGTAGTTTGTTGGTGAGCATTTCGTAAAAGAGCACCCCGAAGGAAAACATATCCGATCGTTTGTCTACTTTCTGGCCACGAATTTGCTCGGGGGACATATAGAACGGAGTGCCCATCACCTGACCGGTGGAGGTGAGGTTGCTGGACATCGGCTTGGCGATCCCGAAGTCCATGATCTTCACCTTGCCATCGTCCAGGATGCGGACATTGCCGGGTTTGATATCACGATGGATAATATCTCTGGAATGAGAATAGGCGAGCGCGCGGCACACCTGGTAGGCACACTCCAATCGTTCGAAAAGGGAAAACTCAACCCCGCTATCCATCAAAGAGCGGAGGTCCTTGCCGGTAAGGTACTCCATCACAATGTACGGCTTTCCTTCCGACTCGCCGACGTCATAAACAACGGTAATATTATCGTGGGAGAGTCGCCCGGCAGTTCGTGCTTCGCGATAGAATCGCTCCTTGATTTCTGCATGTTCGAGCGCAAGTTCGGAAATGACCTTGATCGCAACTTCACGATCAATCATGGAGTCGTAGGCGCGATAGACCACGCCCATTCCACCACGGCCCAGTTCTTCACGGACTTCGTATTTGCCGATTTTCTTCAAGCAAATACCGAACCGATCGGAGAGAGAGTCAGTTTCAAATAACAGGAGCGAGAATCAAACACAGAACAGAATTCCATGTAGTTGATGGTCGAAGAAAAGCTATTGGTGCTGAACCATTTGAGAGGTTGTTGACATTGCAGCCAACAGTGACGAAAAGTTAGTGGTTCTTCACTGCAATGTCAAGCAATTAGAAGACTCCTGTGAACAATCCCGTGAACTTCTCTCAGGCTCGAACATGTTCCATCAGAGAATTCTTGACTTTTTCACAAATGATTGCCTTCTTGAACGAGTTTCAAGGCCCACCTGCGGTCATAATCCCATCATGAACAAATTTCAGCTTTGTAGGAAGGAGTACATCTCTACCGAATGACGGCGGAATCTCAAGTTCAAAAGAAAAGTCTGCTCTATCGTATGCTGGACCTTGTTGAGTGGGTGGGAAACAAGCTACCTCATCCGGCAACCTTGTTTGGCCTGTTCGCCTTTGCCGTTGTCTTAGGGTCTGCCCTGCTTGAAGGTATCGGGTTCGTTGCAACCCATCCATCGACAGGAAAGGAAATCGTTGCAATAAGTCTCTTAAATGGCGATGGCTTGCGAAGGATAATCACAACCATGGTGACGAACTTTACCTCATTCGTTCCTCTCGGAACGGTACTCGTGGCCATGTTGGGGGTGGGTGTCGCAGAGGGGTCCGGACTGCTGTCTTCGGCTCTTCGTGCGCTTGTTCTTTCTGCCCCTCGAAGACTGATTACTCTCGTGGTAGTCTTCAGCGGAGTTTTGTCTAACGCTGCTTCCGAAGCAGGATATGTTATCCTTATTCCCCTTGCGGCCATTATTTTCATGGCGGTCGGGAGGCACCCGCTGGCGGGACTTGCGGCAGCGTTCGCAGGAGTTTCCGGTGGTTATAGCGCGAATCTCGTTCTCGGCACAGTCGACCCTCTCCTGTCAGGCATTACGGAGGAAGTCGCATGGATCATCGACCCCTCCTATACTGTGAACCCCGCAGCAAACTACTATTTCATGGTTGCATCAACTTTTCTGGTCACAGCCATGGGGACATTCGTGACGGAAAAAATCGTGGAGCCTCGGCTCGGTGCGTACAAAGGAGACCAAACCGGTGTAAGCATGGATAAGCTATCACCGTTAGAAAAGAAGGGTCTTCGGATGGCAGGGCTCTCATCTCTTGTCCTGGCGGCAATACTTGCGCTCAGCGTTGTTCCTGAATGGGGCTTCCTTCGCGACCCCGAAACGGGCGGTGTTCTCCATTCACCATTCCTCAAAGGAATCGTCACCATAATTTTCGTCGTCTTTTTCGTCCCCGGTGTTGTCTATGGATTTGTGACGAAGTCCATGAAAAACGACACGGACGTTATCAATTCCATGGGCAAGTCGATGAAGGGGCTTGGCGTATACATCGTCCTCGTTTTCTTCGCGGCTCAGTTCGTCGCTTACTTTTCCTGGACGAATGTCGGACTAATTACCGCTATTCAGGGGGCGGAGTTTCTGAAGTCAGTTGGCTTAACCGGAATCCCATTGATCATCGCGTTCGTTGTCGTCGCAGCAATAATGAATATGTTCATGGGAAGTGCGTCTGCAAAGTGGGCAATCATGGCGCCGATATTCGTCCCGATGTTCATGCTCCTCGGATATACTCCCGAGCTGACGCAGACAGCCTATCGTATCGGTGACTCCTGTACAAACCTCGTCACTCCAATGATGTCCTACTTTGCCCTGATCGTCGCCTTTGCGGAAAAGTATAAGCAAGACGCAGGCATCGGGACAATCATTGCACTCATGACTCCCTACACGATCATCTTCATGGTCGGATGGATTCTCTTTCTGATTGCCTGGATCGCTTTGGGTATTCCCGTGGGACCCGGGGCAGGGTTGTACTTGCCCGTCCCTGGACAGTAGGACGAAATTCGACTTCTTGCAAACCCAAAACCTTTTCGTTATATTGAGCCCGTTCAAAACCTAATCTTGGAATGAATTCATGTCAAAAATGTGTGATATTTGTGGGAAGAAGCCAGTTTCGGGCAACAACGTCAGTCACGCCCACAACAAGACGCGTCGCCGGTTTCTCCCGAACCTTCAGCGGGTCAAGGCGATGGTGGATGGCAGTCCGAAACGACTGAAAGTGTGCACTACCTGCATCAAGTCCAACAGGGTTCTGAAAGCAGCATAACAGCACCAACGTTTTTGCTCTTGGCCATCATCTTTCACGCTGATGGCTTTTTTATTTCAACGTTCGTCTCTCAAATTCTCAGCCCGGCGTGCGTAAAGTCCAGCTTCAGCTCACTCTTCCCAATTCCCTCACCCTTGCCCGGGTTGTTCTTGCGCCGGTTTTCTACCTTCTCATCCTGTCCCCCTCACCGATCAACAAACAGATCTCGCTGATTGTGTTTCTCATCGCTGCGATCACAGATTGGTATGACGGATGGATTGCGCGTAAGTATGGAGATATTTCCCGCTGGGGAAAATTTCTCGATCCACTCGCGGACAAAGTTCTTTCGTCCTTTGCCCTTCTCGCATACGTCAGTCTCGGTCTCGTTGATGGATGGATGGTGTGGATTGTCATCGCTCGTGATTTTCTCATGACCGGGTTACGCAGCTACGCCGAGTATCTGGACAGACCTATTGTTACATCGAAAAGCGCGCAGGCAAAAACATTCGGACAATTCGTGGTCATCTATTATATCCTGCTGCTGTATGTCGGCCGGGAGATTCCTTTTATTTATGAAGACCTCGGCCCAACCATCGATACGCTCATGGATTCAAGGGTTTTGTTTGGAATGATGCTGCTGGTAACTCTTTCCACCGTCGGGACTGCTATCGCCTACGTCTTCGACAACAGAAAATTTTTCAGAGAAATCTACGAGACTCTGCGTGCCCGATATTCCTCCCATTGAAACTCACGATATCCCGCTTGTTCACAAGATCATCGCCACGGCCGGTTTTGTCGGATATATTCCCTGGGCGTCGGGATCGTTCGGTTCTCTTGTTGGATTGGGGCTCGCCTTTCTTCCCGGGGTTGCCGCGCCGGGTCCGCTTGTTCTTCTAGTACTCTTCTTCTTCTTTCTTGGCGTTCGCTCTTCAAAGATTGTTGCCGCAGCGATTGGGCACCAACTGACGCGATCCGCAGCGCTCACCAAGGAAAAGTTTCAACATGGCGGTCATGACGTTCCCGATCCATCCATTGTAGTCATCGACGAAGTTGTCGGCATGTGGATCGCCCTGATGTTTATTCCCCTCCATTCGGTCAGCGCGGCGATCGCATTTGTAGCGTTTCGCTTCTTCGATATTGTAAAGCCTCCCCCTGCCCGCCAGCTTGAACGGATACCAAACGGTTGGGGAATCATGGTGGATGATGTGGTGGCTGGAATCTATGCGAACGTAACCACGCACGCCGCCCTCTTCATAATTGGTATCGTCTCCGGCACTCCTTATGGTCTGTGAGATTGTCACGATAGGCGATGAGCTTCTCATCGGTCAGGTTCTTAACACGAACCAGGCATTCATTGCCGAAAAGCTGAATAGCATCGGCATCGACGTCGGTCGCATGACCACCGTCGGCGATTCCTCCGCATCGATCCTCCAAGCATTTGAGGAGGGAATGCAGAGAGCGGATATCGTCATCGTCACCGGTGGACTCGGGCCAACGCATGACGATATCACGAAGAAAGCTGCCGCCAGGTTTTTTGACTCGGAACTCGCCCCTAACCCCGAACTGCGCACCAGGATTGAGGAGATAATGCAAACCAGAAATATCGCATGGACTCAAGCGGCGGAAGAGCAAACGATGTTCCCGAAGAATGCGAGCATCGTAAAAAACCCAATCGGCACCGCCGCAGGAATGTTGTTTTCTCAAGGAGAAAAGCCCTTCATCATTTTGCCGGGAGTTCCGTATGAGATGGAGGCAATGATGGAACAGTCGGTGATTCCTTTGCTCGCTCCTCTGGTGCATGGAAGCGTTATCCGCCACCATACACTCCGCTCGAGCGGTATCCCCGAGAGCATTCTTGCACAGAAGATTGGTCCGCTGGAAGAAATTCTCGACGGCGCTGCTCTTGCCTTCCTTCCCTCTGCCGCCGGCGTCCGAATGCGGATCACCGTCCACGCGGGGGATGAACCAAGCGCCTCACAAAAAATTCAGCAAGTGGAAAAGCGACTGCTTGAAAAAGTCGGTCGATATGTATACGGAACTGGAAATGATGAATTGGAGCAGGTCGTCGGCCGTCTTCTTGCCGATCGCCATCTCACGATCTCGGTAGCAGAATCCTGCACCGGCGGGGCTTTAGCAGACCGCATTACCAACGTGAGCGGCAGCTCTGCCTACTTCGAACGAGGCGTGGTTGTCTACAGCAACAGGTCAAAGACTCAAATCCTTGGCGTTCCGGATGAGTTGATTCAGTTGCATGGAGCGGTAAGCAAAGAGGTAGCCCAGGCAATGGCATCTGGTATTCGATCTGTAGCAGGTACTGATATCGGAGTCTCGACCACCGGTATTGCCGGGCCAACGGGAGGAAGCCCCGAAAAACCTGTGGGACTCGTCTGGATCGGATACTCTGACAGGTCCGCTACCCTTGCGATCAAGTTCAATTTCGGGCAATTTCGTCTCAACACAAAAAACCGCGCAACACAGGCCACACTTGAGCTGGTGCGAAGAAAGCTCCTTCAGATAGACTGAAATCCTCCGTTTGTTTGTGCGAAACGATGAAACAGACGCGATAATCAAGATTGTAACCTCATTTCGTTTGTATATCCAGTGCCTGGCACCCGACTTTTCGTAGCAATCGACACTGCGGCTTCCATCAGGGAGAAACTCGTGGAGGTACAAAACGTTCTGCGTGGTGTTCAAGCTGATGTCCGGTGGGAGTCGAAGGAAAAGCTGCATGTGACGCTCAAGTTTCTTGGTGGCACACAGTCCGATGTTGTTGATCCGCTAACGCGAGACATCCGTTCAGTTTGTGTTGCAGCACCAAGACCGACAATCCGGTACGGTGGCTTGGGATGTTTTCCCTCCAGGAGAAATCCGCGTATTATCTGGGCGGGAGTGGATGACGTTGGCGGCTTACTCACGCAATTATTTCAGAGACTTGAAAGTGTGATTGAACGATATGGGTTCGCAAAGGAGACACGGACATTTCATCCCCACGTTTCATTGGGACGTGTGAGGGGAACGAAGAATCTTCGTGCCTTGCTTACCTCAATGGAAACTATTACCTTGGAGAGCCAGCCAGTGGAACTTCACGAAATTCTTCTCATGAAAAGTGATTTGAGACCAAACGGTTCGATCTATTCGGTCGTGGCCTCATTTCCTCTTGGCACTTGATTCTCTCTCCGGAGAGATACCACGACAACGATATTCATTACTTAAACGACACGTAACGAGGAGGTTCATCATGGCAGAGGAAAAAGATGCGAAACTGCAGGCATTGAAGATCGCGATCGATCAGATCGAGAAGCAACACGGGAAGGGCTCCGTAATGAAACTCGGCGAAGGACCGATTCAACAGGTGGAGGTAATCTCGACCAGCTCCATCTCCCTGGACAATGCGCTTGGTATCGGCGGAATTCCGCGTGGACGCGTCATCGAGATCTTTGGACCGGAGTCATCCGGAAAAACTACGCTTTGTCTTCATATTATAGCCGAAGCGCAAAAGAACGGCGGCATCTGCGCATTTGTGGATGCCGAACATGCCATGGACACCGCGTACGCCAAGAGACTCGGCGTTGATGTCAACAACCTCCTCCTCTCGCAACCTGAATATGGTGAACAAGGCCTGGAAATCACCGAGACGCTTGTTCGCAGCGGAGCCCTGGACGTCATCGTCATTGATTCGGTTGCTGCGCTAACACCACGAGCGGAGATTGAGGGAGAAATGGGCGATCCAAGCATGGGCACTCAAGCAAGGCTCATGTCCCAGGCACTACGTAAACTGACCAGCGCCATCAGCAAGTCAAAGACATCCGTCATCTTCACGAATCAGCTCCGCATGAAAATCGGTATCATGTTCGGCAATCCGGAGACGACCACCGGAGGCAACGCGCTGAAGTTCTACGCTTCCGTCCGTCTGGATGTTCGTCGCATCGAGGCAATAAAGGAGGGGACGAACATCGTCGGCAATCGTACACGCGTCAAAGTCGTCAAGAACAAGATGGCACCCCCGTTCAGGGAAGCGATTTTCGAGATTCTCTACAACGAAGGTATCTCGCGACTCGGCGATCTTATCGATGTCGCAGTCGATCACAACATCATCAATAAATCCGGGTCATGGTTTTCGTACAAAGAGGACAGGATCGGTCAGGGACGTGACAGTGTCAAGAAGTATCTTCTCGAAAACGAGTCCATTGCCAAGACCATCGATAAGGAGGTGCGTGTCAAGTTGGGTCTTGTCTCCGCCGCACCAACAAACGGCGCCGGTGAGAAAGCCGGGTCCAAAAGTGCACCGAGCTCCATCGTCCTTCCGAAAGCAGCAACCAACACGGCAAAAGCAGAGACAGCCAAGAAAAAGTAATGCCACGGTTGACCGGCCCCGTCCATTCGGGGCTGGTCAGTCAATTCCCCTTTTCGTGTCATAGACCGGAACGACGATGGCAGATCTGAATTCCCTGGAACGTGAGATCAGAGAGTTACGCAACCGAGTGGCTCAACTGGAAAAACTGCTGGGTCAAAAAGCGTCTCCCCCTCCCCCGAAATCAACTCCGCAATCTCAACCCGTCGCTACCCATCCTCCTACCTCTATAACGATACCTCCTGTCCCGAAGAAGTCTCGCATCAACCTGGAAAAATCCATTGGGGTTCGCTGGTTCAATATTGTCGGCGCCGTCGCTATCATTCTCGGAATAGGATACTTTCTCCAGTATGCCATCGAGAACGACTGGATCGGTCCCGTCGGGAGAGTCAGTCTTGGTTTGCTCAGCGGTGTCGGCATCTTGGTGTGGGGCGATTTCATTCGGGCGAGCAATCGATATCGGGTCCTGTCGCTCGGTATGGCAGGCGTGGGCATTTCCGCGCTCTATCTCTCATTCTTCGCAGCCTTTTCATTCTATGATCTTCTTCCGCAAGGCGTGGCGTTTCTGTGCATGCTTGCAACAACCGCCCTATCAATATTCATGGCTGTTCGCTATAACTCTCTCACGATCGCGCTCATTGCCATGTTCGGCGGCTTCGTTACTCCGGCCCTGTTAAGCACCGGTGAGAACAAACCTATCGGTCTCTTTTCCTATCTGTTCATATTAAACGCCGGAGTCCTCGTTCTTGCCTTCAAAAAGAATTGGAAACTGCTCAACGTTTTCTGCATGCTGTTCACATACTTCTGGTACATTGCCTGGTACGCGGAGTATTACAGCCACAGTCAAGTGACTGTCGGATTTGTCTTTCTGTCTCTTTTCTTTCTCACCTTTTCGCTTCTCGCCTTCGTGTACAACATCCACCATCATCAGAAAACCGGTGTTCCGGACATTCTTATAATTTTGATGAACGCGCTATTTTACTTTCCGCTGCTTCTCGGTGTGCTTCATCGTTATGATAATCTGTATGGTTTCTTCGCCCTGGCCTTGTCCGCCTTCTACCTGTTCCTGGGTGCGCTCGCGTACAAGCGAAGCAAGGAAGACACCTATTTGCTCTATTCCTTATTATCCGTCGCAACCACGAGCCTGGTGGTGGCAGTACCGCTCCAGTTTGACGGACCGTGGATTCCGGTGGCGTGGGCCGCGGAGGCACTCGGACTCTGGTACCTCGGACTAAAGTCAAAGAGCACAGGTACGCTTATCGCAGCATTCCTGGTATTTGTTGTCTCCCTTGTTACTCTTCCCGTTGTGAATTACATGCATTCGTTCTTTGATCCGGCGACCAATCGATATGAGTTCACGCTCTTCTTGAACAAACCATTCCTGGCGGGTGCGTTTGTCATGGGGGCGTTATTCGCTGCAGCGTATCTTGCGCGGAGGTTCGCTCCTACCTCCCGCGGTTTTCATTTTGTTGCTGGAAGAATCCTCTCCGTCGCAGCAGCCATCGGGTTGCTTATCCTCTTAAGTGTGGACGTGGATCATTCATTTTCGACCCGCCACGCGAATCAGCAATCCGAGGCGGCAAGAATCTATGAACAGAATCCGGAGCTTGCAGGGACGCTCGCGCCCATAGAGTACTACGGCAATGAGAGCAGATTCGTCCTCTCGGGCCTTTGGGCCTTGTATTCGATGGCTCTCATCTCGGTCGGCTTCTACCGCAAGAACACACCGCTCCGAATTCTCGCGATGGTGATATTCGGGTGCACGATCATCAAGGTCGCCTGGGATTCCTTCGTCTACCTGGATGGATTCTTCCGTATTGCATCCCTCCTCGGACTGGGAGTGGTTCTGTTCATCGTTTCCTATCTCTACCAAAAGTACAAAGGGATCTTTGATGAGAGCGCGGCTGCTCCTTAGTTGCACGTCACTTCTTGTTTTCTGCTGGATGGCGCTCGGCCAATCGGATTACTCTCAGTGGCAATTCCGAAAGAGGATAGCATCAACGGGAGGTGAAGGATTTGCACGCGTCCTTGTGGACGATGAGCTTCACGATCGGTCTGCTTCCAACCTCTCTGATCTCCGCATCATCAA
>QKGJ01000210.1 GCA_003251275.1 Ignavibacteria bacterium | reverse complement strand
TAATAGGAGGGTGTTATGAAACACTCATTTTCCTCGTTGCTAATCATAGTTATGACTTTGTTTGCCCCACCATTAAATGCTCAGATTCAACTTGGTCTGCAGGCAGGGACCAATCTTGGGGATGTTACTTATGAACCGAAACAACAAGGGTTTGAAACGGGAATTAGAACCGGATTCATGTTTGGCGGTGTTGTGTTTTACAGTTTTTCACCAATTATTGGTTTACAAGCTGAGCCAGCGTATGTTCAGAAGGGTTCAAAGGTTGATGCATCCGTCACAGAACAAGGGATGACTATCAAAGAAGAATTGAGTCTCACAGCGGGCTACTTTGATTTCCCCGTGCTCCTTAAAGCATCTTTTGGTGATGGACCGGTAAAACCCTATTTATTGGCCGGCGCTTCTTTAGCATTTTTACTTGGTGATGCTAAGATAAAAATTGACAAAGCTACATTAAACGGGGTGGATGTTACCAATCAGATTCCCGGTGATCAAAGAGAACAAACGTTACAAACAAAAAGTACTGATTTGACACTGAACTTTGGCGGCGGAGTAATAATTCCTGTAAGCAAGGTCAATATCTTTATAGAAGGACAATATAATTTGGGACTAAAAGATGTGAGCAATGAGACGCCAGATCCCGGTGGACAAGATTTGACAATCAAGACAAAAGGTATTCAGATCAAGGCAGGGGTATTGTTCCCTCTAAACTAGCTAATTCAAATAGCTAGTGTACCGAGTAATGATAATTCATTCCTCCTAACCGACGAGGAAAATGTTGTTGATGCGGTAGGCTGTAAGAGATAGGTTTCTGTCCTTTCACACACGCGGCGTTACTTCTCGATGTTTCCAGATCGGGGTGATGCCATTGTGGTTTTTGGCAAGGACCTTCGATTCATCACCTCAAATGAGGAGTTATGTTACCCGAAAGGGACAAAATGCTTATTCACATAAGCGATGAAGCCCGAAGAGCAACAACAGACTGCAAGAAGGGTTTCTCTTGTTTAAAAGCCGCAAGAAATGGCGTTTGCCCAGTAGAACGGTGCGTTGGCGGGAAAGTACACTTCATAAAATGCCTGAGTAATGGATACTGTTCTTATCGGCGACCATTTGGCTACGGATTTTTCTGCAGTTGCCCTGTGCGCAAAGAGCTTTTCAACAAGTACCAAATATAGATTGTTTTACCATTGCTGGTAATGCAACTATGTCCTGCAAAGTGGTTCTGGCAGAAAACGCGTATCACCCTAATAACAGAGTGAAATAGCTCGCTCTGCAACGACAACTCATCCAACAACAATCAAGGAGGTTTCAATGGAGCGACCATCCTTGTGCTATCCGCTTACTCGTCGCAACGCCCGGTACCCCCACGCTGCCTTATGAACTCGCAGGGGGAAAAGGATAGTGAGCCGCCCTGCGGGTTTGGTTTTGTAGTAACTCCTAAATTAGAACAGCAGCCCGTTTCGCAGATGTGCTGTAACCCCACTCCCTCTCCCGCTGGGCTTAGGTAGTCGGATTTCCGTGACAATTTTCCTCACATTGTAATTTTCCTTTTCGACCACACTACCGCCGAGAATTCAGTTGACTTCTTCTGTGGGCAATGCTATATTAAAACCAATCATCATGAAGTCTTCTTTTGAACATACCGCTTATTTTACTTACGCCGGGTATTGGTGGCATCCCCCCGAGTTGACCCCCGGACCTCCTAAGCGTTAGCGGTATCTCGTAATCAAGAATATCGTAACCCTTCCTGGAAACCGGGAAGGGTTTTTTCGTTTATCACTGCCGGGGTCGCATGATTTCTTTCGAAGAGTTTCAGCGGTTAGCAGCCGCGTACAACGTTATCCCTCTCACGGAAAAGGTGTTTTCCGACCTGCATACGCCTGTCTCCGTGTACCTGGCCATCCGTCCGCAGCATGGATCGTCGTTCTTGCTGGAAAGCGCTGAACCGTCGGAGAAGGTCGGCAGGTTCTCCTATGTCGGCTCAAACCCGATCGCAACAATTGAAGAAAGAAGCGGACAAACCACAATCCGACGTGGAAAGCAGATCGAGAAGAAACAGCAGAACATCTTCGATTCGCTTGAGGAAATGTCTCGCCAATACAAATCTCCTCCCCTTGATGGTGCGATTCCATTTTCAGGAGGATTTGTCGGATACGTGGGCTATGAGTGCAGCACCTCCATTGAGAACATTCCAATTCACGAGGAGACTGGCGAAGAGCCAGGTGCTCTCTTCGGACTCTTTGAAACGGTGATTCAGTTCGACCACCACACTCAAGTAGTCACCCTGTCTCACAACATCGTCATCGATCGCAATTCTCCTCTGGAGAAACAGTTTCAGAAGGGGCAACAAGAACTTGCAAGACTGAGACTCCAACTGCGAAACATGAGCTTCACGAGCACCGGCTTCTCCTTACTGGAAAATGATATCTCTTCTCCTGACACCAAGTCTGACTTTGTCTCTGCAGTTGAAACTGCAAAAGGCCATATTCGTGAAGGAGATATTTTCCAGGTAGTCCTCTCTCGAAAAAGCCAAACTCGTTTTGACGGAGATCTATTCCAGGTATATCGTGCCCTCAGAACGATCAATCCGTCACCGTATCTCTTCTTTATTGACTTTGGCGAGACCAAGATTGTTGGCTCCTCACCCGAAGTTCTTGTGCGGGTGGAAGGAAGGGAAGTGGAGGTACGACCGATTGCTGGAACTCGAAGGAGAGGAACATCTCCCGCGGAGGATGCATCGCTCGAAGAGGAGCTGCGCAACGATTCAAAAGAACGTGCTGAGCATCTCATGCTGGTCGACCTTGGGAGAAACGACATCGGCAGAGTGTCCGAGCTTGGTTCTGTATCCACGACTTCGTTCATGCACGTTGAGCGCTATTCACACGTCATGCATCTTGTTTCGGAGGTGCGTGGGAAACTTCGGGAAGAGTGCACGCCAATTGATGTGTTGAAGGCTTGCTTCCCTGCCGGGACTGTCACCGGTGCACCGAAGGTGCGGGCGATGGAGATCATTCATGACCTCGAACTGGAGAGGAGAGGAGCATATTCGGGTGCGGTGGGATATCTCGGCTTTGACCGATCGCTGAACACGTGCATTGCCATCAGGACTATCGTCGCTCATCGCGATGTGTTGAAGATGCAGGCGGGGGCGGGAATCGTTGCTGACTCCATTCCTGAAAGCGAATACACGGAGACGGAGAACAAGTCAATGGTACTCCTGGAAGCCCTCCGACTGGCAGCAAATGGTTTGGCCACTCCTCCTTCCAATCGTGAACCAAAGAAACTGGTTGTGAGTAAAGTATGATCCTGGTAATCGACAACTACGACTCGTTCACCTATAACCTTGTTCATCTGCTGGGTGAATTCACGTCTGACATCATGGTGCGAAGGAATGACGCCATAACGGTGGATGAGATTAAGAAGCTGTCTCCAGATGGGATAGTGCTCTCACCGGGACCCGGACGTCCTGAGTCAGCGGGGATTACAATGCAAACGGTGGAAGCGTTTGGTTCAACCATTCCGATTCTCGGCGTTTGTCTCGGACATCAGGCAATTGGTGCTGTCTTCGGCGGCTCCGTGGTTCATGCTCCTGTCCTGATGCACGGAAGAACCTCAAAGATTCTGCATCAAGAGAAAGGAATATTCAAAGGAGTCAAGAACCCATTTGTCGCGACGCGATATCATTCTCTGGTTGTTGCCTCGGAAGGTTGGCCGAAGGTGCTGGAAGTGACAGCAACGACGGAAGATGGCGTTGTCATGGGAATGCAACATGCGACCAATGCGATCTATGGTGTTCAGTTTCATCCCGAATCCATTCTCACAGAGGAGGGACGAACACTAGTGGCTAACTGGATTGAGGTAACGAAATGCCGCTGAAGTACTTTATAGAAAAATGTCTCGCATGCGAGGATTTGTCAATGGATGAAGCGTCGCAATCTCTCAATGAGATAATGGAAGGCAGCACTTCCGATGCAGAAATTGCCGGGCTGCTCGTTGCCCTTAGGGGAAAGGGTGAGTCTGTTTCGGAAATTGCTGGGTTTGCGGCGACAATGCGAGAGCGATGCACGAGAGTTACTCTACACGATGATGACGCGCTGGACATCGTGGGGACAGGTGGAGATGGGTTGGGGACGTTCAACATCTCTACCGCTGCGATGTTCGTTGCGGCAGGAGCAGGCGTCACTATCGCCAAGCATGGTAATCGTTCAGTCTCCAGCAAGAGCGGAAGCGCAGACGTCCTCATGGCGCTTGGGGTCAACATTCAACTTTCCCCAGAAGAAGTGGAAGAGTGCATAAACTCGATAGGCATCGGTTTTCTTTTTGCTCCGCTATTTCATCCTTCGATGAAACACGTTGCGAAGGCTAGAAAGGATTTGGGAATAAGATCCATTTTCAATCTCGTTGGGCCATTAACGAATCCAGCGGGAGTGAAGAGGCAAGTTCTGGGAACATATGATCCAGGAGTGGCGGCAAAACTCGCAAAGGCAGCTTACAAGCTTGGGGATGAGAATGTTACTGTCGTTACCGCACTCGGCGGTCTTGACGAAGTGTCAATCTCAGGGGAAACGACCTTGCTGCGATGTGACAAGGATGAAGAGGTGAAGCAGAACACCGTAACGCCAGAGGAATTCGGCTATGCCCGACAACCTCTCTCCGCAATCAAAGGGGGAGGAAGCGACGAAAACGCTCGCATCACTCTCTCGATACTTAATCGCGATAAAACTTCGCATAGGGATGTGACGATCGCAAACGCGGCGCTCGGAGTAGTGACGGCGGGAAAGGCGGCTTCCCTTCTGGAAGCGAAGGCAATGTGTGAGGAGTCGATAGATTCAGGGAAAGCCCACTCCTGCTTAACTCAGTTAATAGAATATTCGAATAAGAAGTCGGTACCAATCGGTTTGAAATGATTCATACATGTATGTATCTTGGTGTGTGATGAATATTCTTGATGAAATAGTGCGGCACAAGAGAGAAGAGATTGGTCATAGAAGGACAGCTTCCAATCTTCGTCAGCTTGTGGAGCGCCCGCTGTATGCACGGCGTACAGTTTCTCTTAGAAAGGCGCTCTCGACTGGTTCTCTCTCTGTCATTGCCGAGATTAAGAAGGCATCTCCATCAAAGGGGACTATCCGGCACGATTTTGATCCGGTGGAAATAGCAAAAGGCTATGCGAGAAATGGCGCTCAGTCCTTATCCATACTCACCGACGAAAAATATTTTCAGGGGAAGCTGAGTTTTCTGGAGGCTGTCCGCGCCGAGGTTGATCTTCCAATCCTGCGCAAGGATTTTATTTTCGATGGATTTCAGTTGCATGAGGCAAAGGCGTACGGCGCAGATGCGGTATTGTTAATAGCACGAATACTTGCGAGCGATTTGTTGTCGAGCTTGCTGAGTGAGGCAAAGGCCATAGGTCTTGAATCCGTGATTGAAGTACATGACGAAGAAGACGTTAAAAAGCTTCCTAACGGATTGACGTCGATTGTCGGAGTGAACAATCGAAATCTCGACACGTTCGAAACCGATATTGGGACTTCGATTCGTTTAGCCGGGCTGTTGCCTGAAGGAGTGGTAAAAGTAAGTGAGAGTGGAATAACGTCTGCGGACGACTTGCGGCTCCTTGCAGACGCGGGCTTTAACGCGGTGCTTATCGGGGAGAGCTTCATGCGCGCCCCAAATCCAGGAATGGCGCTAACATATCTTCTTGAATCATTCAAGACTGAACAGGAAAAGGCGATCACTTGAGAAAAACTCGTGTGAAGATTTGCGGCATTACCAGCGTGAAAGACGCCCGGATCGCCGTAGAATGCGGCGCCGATGCGCTTGGGTTTATTTTCTTTTCGGGAAGCAAACGGTATATTGTCCCGGAGAAGGCTGCAGAGATTATCGCTACACTGCCTGGTTTTGTTAGCTCTGTTGGGGTTTTTGTGAATGCTCCGATGGAGGAGGTCGAACGAATTGTGCAGCTGACAAGGGTTTCCACAGTCCAATTTCACGGAGACGAGACCCCGCAATTTGTCCGGCAATGCCGTTATCCATCATACAAAACTTTTCGCGCGACTCCTGACTTCTCGCTCGAATCAATTCGATCGTATCCATCCAACACGTTCTTGATGGAACCGTATGTGGAGGGAGTGTATGGCGGGACCGGAAGAGTGATGGATTGGCGCATGGCTTCGCGCGCTTGTGAGTATGGTAATCTAATTCTTGCGGGGGGACTCAGTCCTGAAAATATTGAATATGCAATAACCACGGTTCGTCCCTATGCGGTTGATGTCAACAGCGGCGTGGAACTATCACCGGGAAAGAAAGATCGTAGACGTATCGAGGAGTTATTTCTTGTCCTCTATGGGATGCAAAGGAAATTCAATCGGGAGACAGTATGCTGATCGTTATGAAGAAAGATGCAACGCGGGATGACGTGAACCGGGTGAGAGATCACGTGATCGCGTTGGGATATCAACCACATGAAATCCCCGGCTCCCAGCGTGTGTGCATTGGCATTACCGGGAACAACGGCAAACTTAACCCGGAAGCCTTTGCATTGCTTCACGGTGTGGATGATGCCATTCCGGTTTCGAAGCCGTATAAACTCGTTGGGAGGGATGCCAAGCCGGAGAACTCAGAAATCAATGTCGAGGGGGAGGTTATTGGCGGAAGGGAAATTGCAATCATTGCAGGTCCCTGTTCTGTGGAGAGTTGGGAGCAGTTGATTTCCACAGCAGAAGTGGTGAAGGATGCAGGTGCGAAGTTCCTTCGCGGGGGCGCATTTAAGCCCCGAACGTCGCCATATGCTTTTCAGGGGATGAAAGAAGAAGGGCTTGTCCTCCTGCGTGAAGCAAAGGCCCGAACGGGATTAAAGATTGTTACCGAAGCAAAGGATGTCCTGACTCTCTCTTCAGTGTCGGAGGTTGCTGACGTTATTCAAATCGGTGCGAGGAACATGCACAACTTTGGACTGCTCGAAGCGGTTGGGGAACTTCGGAAACCCGTTCTGCTGAAACGAGGAATCTCCGCCACCATCGAAGAATTATTGATGGCCGCGGAGTATATTCTCGCTAGGGGGAATTACGATGTGATACTCTGTGAACGGGGTATCAGGACATTTGAGCCATACACCAGAAATACTCTGGACCTGAATGCCATTCCTGTCGTAAAGAAATTGTCTCACCTTCCAATCATCGTGGATCCCAGCCATGGCATCGGCATGTGGGATGGGGTCGCATCTATGGCTCTTGCCGGCGTTGCTGCCGGAGCAGATGGAGTGATGATCGAAGTCCATCCGGAACCAGCAAGCGCTCTTTCCGATGGTTTTCAATCGTTGAAGCCCGAAAGATTTCGTGATCTGGTGGAAAAGATAAAGCAGCTTGCTCCAATCGTTGACCGCGCGTTGAGTCTGGAAGTAGCCTGAGTGTGTCGCCAGCTTTCGCAAAATACCAGTTCCCGGATGCAAATGGATACTATGGCGCGTACGGTGGAAGATTCGTTCCTGAGACACTCATGGCATCTCTTCTCGAACTGGAGCGGCGGTATCTTGAGGCACGACAGGACCCTTTGTTTCGGGCTGAGTTCGTTCACCTTCTCGAAGAATATGTCGGTCGTCCCACCCCTCTAACGTTTGCATCCCGTCTCACCAAACATTTTGGCAAAGCGCAAATCTACCTCAAGCGAGAAGACCTTTGCCACACAGGCGCTCACAAGATCAACAATACGATCGGCCAGATGCTTCTTGCGAAGCGAATGAACAAGTCAAGGATTATCGCGGAGACGGGAGCGGGACAACACGGCGTTGCAACGGCAACGGTGGCGGCAAAAATGGGAATGGAGTGCATCGTGTACATGGGTTCCGAGGATATGCGTCGACAGAGCCTGAATGTTAAGCGAATGCATCTTCTTGGCGCGGAGGTTATTCCGGTGGAGAGCGGGACACGGACACTGAAGGACGCTACAAGTGAAGCCATCCGGGATTGGGTTTCCTTTCCCGATTCAACCTTCTATGTTATTGGTTCTGTCGTGGGTCCGCATCCATATCCGATGATGGTCCGTGATTTCCAAGCCACTATTGGCGCTGAGGTTCGAGTCCAGCTGGAAAAGGCTAAAAAGCCAATGCCGGATATTCTCGTCGCGTGCGTTGGCGGCGGGAGCAACGCGATGGGACTCTTTTTCCCATTCCTTCAACATGACTGCCGGATGATTGGTGTTGAGGCGGCCGGCAAGGGATTAGAAACCAAATTACACGCTGCGACATTGACGAAGGGGAAACCAGGAGTACTACACGGCTCGTACAGCTATTTGCTGCAGCAGAACGATGGGCAGGTTGCCGAGGCACATTCTATTTCTGCAGGCTTGGATTATCCCGGCGTAGGTCCCGAGCATAGCGGGTTGAAAGATCTCGGTCGCGTAGAGTATGTTTCAGTGACGGACGATGAGGCATTGGAAGCCGCGAAACTACTTTCACATCTCGAGGGAATAATCCCCGCGCTCGAATCTGCTCATGCAATCGCTTATCTCCATTCGTTGTTGCCTCGAACGACCGAGGACGATCTTATTGTCGTCAATCTTTCCGGAAGGGGAGACAAGGATATGGAGACCCTCAGTGGAGTGCCGGTGCAAGCATAGTGACCCGTTCCGTTCCCTCAACCCGATAATCATCACTTATTAAGTACGCATGAAACAACCACGAGGACTGGTTGCGATTGACGAATGCCTTCAAGGCCTTCGGGAGAGAGACGAAAAGGCTCTGGTTCTTTTTGTCACGACGGGATATCCTCATCTTGACGTTACTGCTGACATCATCCTAGCAGCAGAAGAAGGTGGAGCTGATATTATCGAGCTGGGGATGCCGTTTTCTGATCCTCTCGCGGACGGGCCGCTGATTCAGGAATGTTCCGCAACCGCAATTCGGAATGGAATGACCCTTGAACGCATGCTCCAATCCGTGGAGAGCATTCGCAAGCGAACTTCGATTCCTCTCGTTCTCATGGGCTACATCAATCCGATCCTTCAGTATGGGATTGCAAGGTTTCTTTCCGAAGCGTCTGAAGCCGGGGTCGATGGTATTATCCTTCCGGAAGTTCCCCTGGAAGAGCAACATTTAGTGTCAGATGAGATTGCGCGGATCAACATGGCGAATATTCTCCTGGTCGCTCCAACGTCATCCGCGGAACGTATTCAAGCGATTGACAATGCGAGCACAGGATTTCTCTATTGCGTTTCATCGACCGGCGTGACAGGGAGGAGTGTCGAAACAGCGCAGGTGGACTATGTCCGACTAGTCAAAAGCATTGCAAGAGAGAATCCAGTACTTGCAGGATTCGGGATTCAGACGCCGGGGCAGGCGGAAGCGTTTGCTGAAGTATGCGATGGCGTTATTGTTGGGTCGGCATTCTTGCTCCAACTCAAGAAAGACTCTTCGCGGGACGGAGCTTGCACCTGGGTACGAGCGATGAAGGGTCCTCTTCGATCTAATCAAAGGTACGGGGGAACAAACAAATCTAAATGACAGGAGTGTTTTCGTCGAAGGGGATCGGCGTGTAATTGGATTGAAGGAACTCTCGGACGATTGCGCAGGAGACCTCATCCAAGGAACAGACTCGAGAGAAGACCTTCGAGATAATTGGGATGACATTGCGAACAAGATTTGTGGTTTTGGCTTTATCATCCTCGAAGAGGAAACCGTTGTCAAGCAATTGACTTCGATAACGGTCAAAGTCTGATAATGTCTTTCGCTCGCTCTGTGTTTCAGCAAAATGTCCATCTTCATATGAACGAGCCAGGCTCCGCTTTGCGTATGGCGCCACAGCCAGCGATGGCGTCAGTACTTCGAGAAGGTAGGAAAGCGACGCGTGGTAGTACATTGCGCGTACGGGTATTTCCTCATGCTCGGTGGACCGGACAAGTCGTCGCATAGCAACGAAAGTCTTAAGTCGTTCCGCTGGAGGCTTTTCAAATACCGCGTTTGCAATCGTTGCCACCGCACGAAAATAGGTCGCGAGGTCATGCTGTTCCCTCGCCACGTGAGAGCGGAGGGTTGTGGGAATTCCGGTCTTATAGACCGTGTGTTGACGACCGTAGGGGTCATTCACTGTGACGGAATCATATGCGTACTCCTGATTATCCAGAAAACCGATAATCTCCAGCAGCATGGTAATCACATGATCGGTGGTCACGATCGCTTCTTCCCCAAACGGGGCATTCTTAAGATAAAAAGTAAACGTATGTCGAAGGACGAGATCGAATGAATCAGCAGATTCATTTTCATCTATGGCCAGGACCGCAGGCGCATACCGGAACGGGAACACGCCAAACTCGGACAGGTGTGAGGATCTTTTAGTGATTCGATCGATATCAAGGAGCTTCTCCAACGCCTGATAGCGAAACCACCCGAGTTGATACGAAAGACTGGAGATCTCCGGAACTGAATAGGTAATTTCAGTTATATCGTCTATGGGATCGTCTTTCTTTCTGGTTGTATCCACGCAGGTGAGGGTCGAGATATTTCCTCGAAGAGATTCGGGCTTCGTCACCCCAAAAGCGTGGATCCATCGATAGAGTTTGAAAATAATTTTGTACTCGACCTGTTCATTCTTGACGAGTACATAGGCAAGGTCGAGATCTCGTAGTCGATCGGGGGAAGGAAGTTCTCCGGCATCCCGGAGATAAATACTCGCCGTGTGCGGACGGTGATCAACATACTGCAGGCGAAGAGAGCCGCTGCCAAGAAGGAGGAAACCGCCGGAGGCGTTCTTGAGGGAGACTGTTCCGTTGATTTCTTTTGGCGACATAAGATGAATAAGACTTTGAGATGGAGTCGGAAAGGATCTATTGACAGAATACGAATCGTCTCTGAGAGGTGCAAGCTTTTGTTCTTGCTTGTGAGCACACACACTACTACAGAGGTTTGAATCTCTCAAACGATTGCTGGCAGGTTTCGCAGAAATACAACTGTCGGCAGAGAGTTGCACCGAACGGGCTTTCGAGGATGGTCTCTTCTGAACTGCAGAACGGACATCGAACAGGTTGTGCAAGATCCTCTTGAAGACTCTGTCCGCGATGCGGAGGTGGCGCAATGCCGAAGAGGCGCAGTTTCTCTCGGGTCTCTCTACTCAACATATCGGTCGACCACGGTGGTGAAAACGTTGTTTCGATCGATATTTGATTGATTCCGAACAAAGCGAGTTTGTTCCGGATTTCCGATTTCATCATGTCCATTGCGGGACAGCCGACGAAGGTCGGGGAGATGACAACATGCGCCCGGTCGTCACCTACGGACACACTTCGGATCACTTTCATCTCTACAAGACTGAGAACAGGAATCTCGGGATCGGTAATGGTTCCGAGGGCTTCCCAAAGATCATTTTCTGTGATTACCATGAAGCCCCCGGGACAGCTTTATAGACGATCTGTAGGTCCTCGACAAGTTGTTGAAGATGGGGAGTGTGATTTCCTGCCCGGCCCCCCGTATCCGCTCTGGATTGAGGCGCCATGATTCCATTCTGCTGTTGGATTGGTAAAACCAACGAAGCTGACTGGAGAACGGGTGTGACGTTCGAAAGCCACTGGGATTGCAGTTTGTCATTCCCCGGAAATACTCCCTCTCCAATCAGTACCTCTTCTTCTTTCAATTTTTC
>QKGJ01000060.1 GCA_003251275.1 Ignavibacteria bacterium | reverse complement strand
CGATAATACCTGTGCGTTTCCTTAAACTGCTGAACACAGCCGCAGTGGGAATACCTTTCAGGGAATTCTCCTTCCCATTTGCAGGGAACTTGGTCGAGTATTGTGCTCCAAACTCAACTCGATCCCGGACCTCCCGCACACGTCCGGGCAATTGACCATGTCGAGCCATGATGTCATTGAGATCTCTTCCAGTAATACTATTCCGCGTTGTACCATGCTCCGTGCAGAGTTCGACAACTTCAACGAGGGAAAACCCGGGATAGGTGATAGCCTCTGCAAGAACAGATGCTAACTCCTTTTCCGTGGCGACGTGGCGCGCAACAAAACCCGCGTGGGAGTCGGCAACAATCTTGCAAATGTCCAGTGGCGGGATAATATTTCCTGCAGGTGTCGTCGGCGTAACGAAATCGAGTGGTGACATGGCAGAATTTTGACCGCCAGTCATGCCGAAAAGAAAATTGTTGCATAACACGACGGTGACATCCACATTGAGAAGAGCCGCATTGACAAGGTGAAGCAAACCGATCATCGCGCCACCATCACCAATCAGGACTATCGTCTTCAATTTCTTCTCCGCCAAGACACTGTCTGCCAGAGCAATGCCAGTCGCAAAGGCGGTGGAACGGCCATGTGTTGTGTGGACCGAGTGGGGCGAGTCAAAAAGTGAATCGGCAAGCCCGATGCAACCGATGTCGGTAACAAGGCAAATTTCGCACGGATCAAGAGACAGTTGGACGAGTGCATCATTGAGCTTGCGAAGAACATTCGTATGACCGCACCCTTTACAAAAGGGCATTGCACACTCTGGTTTGAGATATGTTGAGCGATCAGAGGATTGCATTCTCAATCTCTGTTGGGGTGATCATCCGTCCAATCCGGTTGATGCGAATATGCTCTGCCTCCGGAAACAGGTGCGCGATGAGTTTGAAGTATTGCCCATAAAGATTTTCTTCAGGACAGACAATGCGTTCCACCCCAAAAGCTGCCGTCCGGAGAGACTCCTCAGGAATGGGAAAGAGACTCTTGAGCGAAATAGTCGAAACCTTCTTGCTACGTGCCCGCGCTGTCCTCACTGCTTCGTCCACTGCCCGCGTTGTGATCCCGTAACTAACGACGAGCGTGTTTGCTCCATCCTGCTTGTCTGTTGCGGTAAGAGCGAGTTCATCACGACGGCCGATGATCTTTTCTTCCAGGTGGAGGAGCACTTCGATGGTCTCCTTGTCATTTTTCTTAAGGAAGCCCCCTTTGTTATGCGCGGAACCGGTCGCCGACACCTTCAATGCACCGCCGACAGGCGCAAACTTCGGAACATCTGCGCCGTCGTGAAAGTCATACATGCGCCATTGGTCGCTCTCTTTCACATGAGCATGAGTGCGATCTACCAACGCTATGCTTTCGAAACTGGATGCATCAATAGTTTCACTGGTCATGGCCACTTCTTTGTCGGTTAGAAGAACAACGGGCGATCGAAGTTGCTCAGCCCAGTTGAACGCCGTTACCGTCAGGTCATAACATTCGGCTGCTGTTGAAGGACAGAGTACCGGAATTGTATAGCCGCCACTGGTACAAAACTCGGTCAGAAGGACATCTCCTTGCGCACCTTGTGTCGCACCGCCAGTGCTCGGACCCAGACGTTGCACCATGGCAATGACCACCGGCGTCTCCGTCATCAACGCATACTGGAGAGTTTCAATCATGAGCGCCCACCCCGGGCCCGAAGTCGCGGTCATGGCTTTCACGCCACGCATGGACGCGCCAACACAATAGGCTAATGCCGAGATCTCATCAGGAGCACTGATTGCAAGGTCGCCCCGTTTCTGAAGTAACTCGATCATGTGTTTGTAAATACCAGACGCCGGAGTAATAGGGTAGCCGGCGAAAAATCGACATCCGGCATTGATCGCGCCTTCCGCAATCAGTTGACTGCCGGAACAAAACATCTTTTCCTGGACCCGGTCCATCAGTCTGCCATCGCCCCAGCTATAAGCCGCATATCCGCAATCTCGGCGCGCAACCGTTGCAGTTTTCGGATCCTCGCGTGCGTATCATTTGCCAGTTCTTCAAAAGCATGTGCTGCCTCGTTGCCAGCGGCATGAAACGCTTTCTCGTAGAATTGAAGCCCAGCCTCTTCCTGCCTGATGGCCCGGCTGATCAATTCATCGACGCTCATGGAATCGATCTCTTCAGCTTTCATTTCAACCTCATGCGTTTGTTGCTTACTCCTTCAACCATCTGTATAGGTTCGTTTTCAAATGTCTCGACGGAGTTGTCCGCTGGATACCTCTGTCTCCCGCGCTTTCCTTCATCTGAAGACCGAATGCACATCCTACTCGACAGTTTGCCCGACCAATATTCTGGACGGACGCGTTGCAGTGGCCATGGCCACGCCAGATTCCACGTGCACATCGTCGCCAACGCGAGCATTCATCACAAGTGTGAGCGAAACCTTCTCCGTCAATCCAGCCTTACTGAGAAGAGCATAGGTGATGCCCTCCTCCACAAAAATCTCCTTGATGGTGCCTGTAAGGTCTCTCATGGAAATCCTCCTTGTCGAAATGTGAAATGAAATCGTCGGCCTACGCGAGAACAACTTCCTGCCGTTTCCGAATCTCATGCAGAAGCCACGTGCTCCAGTCTCGTAAGCCATGTCCCATGCTTGCAGAAAGCTGGAAGATCTTGAGAGCAGGGTTAAGAGCGAGCGCGTGCGTCGTCATCCCGTCAAGGTCGTACGAAACCCATTGCAGGAGATCGATCTTGTTGATAACCATGACGTCGGATTTCTTGAACAACTCCGGATATTTCATTGGTCCGGAATCTTCTTCCGCAATACTGAGCACAGCCACTTTCATCGACTCACCAAGATCAATCATTGGGGGGCAAATAACGCCTCCCACGTTTTCAAGAAAGAGCAACTCCTTTCCTTGAAGATCCTTGTCCTTCATGGCGTCAGAAACCATTTCCGGCTCGAGATGGCAGAGACCGTGCGTTATCACCTGCGCAACAGGAACATGCAGTTTGCGGAGCCTTTGCGCATCAAGAGCGTTATGAGCGTCTGCTTCAATGACGCCAATGGATACCTTCTCACTGATTTCCTCGATGGTCCTTTCGAGAAGCG
>QKGJ01000402.1 GCA_003251275.1 Ignavibacteria bacterium | reverse complement strand
CATCTCGTCCGGACAGGTGATGACTGTGCCGGCACTTCTCGCACCGGCCAACACCGATACAGTGTTCGCTGAACCCATCATGCTCACCTGGTCAAAGGCGCAAACATCGCTCGGTTACCATGTTCAGGTGTCAACCGACCCCTCCTTCACCACTCTTGTTGTGGATGACACAACTCTGGTTGACACTGCGAGAGGCCTGACGGGCCTAATGAGCCACACAGATTACTATTGGCGGGTACGGGCGTTTGATAATGTCTCTGCCACTTCGTGGTCGCTCGCATGGTCGTTCACAACAGGAATTCTCACGTCCGTTGCAGCATCACCGGTTCTGCCGGCGGAATTTCGCCTTGAACAGAATTACCCAAATCCGTTCAACCCTTCCACAATCATTCGCTTTCATCTGCCTGTCCCGGGCAAAGTGACGTTGAAAGTGTTTGACTTATTAGGAGGCGAAGTGGCATCCCTTGTTGATGAGCAAATGGAGGCGGGGGTGAAGTCCGTTGAATTTTCGCCGAAGGGTCTTTCGAGCGGGTTGTACTTCTATCAGATGAGAGTGGGATCGTTCGTTGCAACGAGGAAGATGATATTGGTAAGGTAGAGGTTCAACCAACTCGCTGGCATCAAGGACTATCGTCTTTCTCATAGGTGGTCCGATGGAAATGCCCGGGTCCTTTTTTTGAATTTCATTGCCATGACTGGCAGACTTTTTCTTATTCTGAGACCTTCGTTGTAAAGCGCTCACTTCGCAGGAGCGGCACATGGATTCAGATACCGCACTCGTGCGTTCGGTTCATCACTGTCTCCATCCGCAAAAGAACCGTGCCTCGACTCTTCTTATGGTCTGTGTGGTCCTCAGTCTTGTCCTGAGGGCCGTGAGTTTCGGCCAAGATCAACCGTCCGATTCTGTTGTTTTCCTCGATGCCTCCCCCCCATTTAGGGAAGGTACTGGAGTTTCCATGGTTCAGGACCGTGACGGTTTCCTCTGGATCATTGATACCTGGCGGCTCTTGAAGTATGATGGGTACACTTACACGCGATATTACAATGGGGGCTATCGTCTCTTCGATGTTCCCATGGGTCTGGCGGAAATTGCAGGTGGAAAACACGGGTTTCTCTGCGTTACTGCCAATGCGAATAAGGTTCTTTTCATCGATACACATCGATATGATAGCCGGGTAATATCGCTGAAAAAATCCGGATGCCCCGGGAACCATGAGTTGAGTGCCGTAATCGAGGATTCTCGTGGACGGTTCTGGATTGGTTGTTCCGGCGGTAATGTGTTTGTGGTCGACCCCCGGCGAATGAAAGTTGAGAATGTCTTTGAGTGCGGTCGGGACGGCTTGGCGAAGTCTCTGAACTCTGTTCGGGCTCTTGCAGAGGACCTGCTTGGAAACATTTGGATCGGAGGTGGTGATGGGCTTTTGAGACTTCCCAGTGCGACTGCTGATGGAACAGTGTATCCCGCCCACGCTGAGACATTGAAGACCCTCCGTGGAAAGAATGTTGCCGGACTACTCACAAGCCGGGATGGGCGTTTGTGGGTTTGCTTGAGCACGGGGATGGTCGGCTGGATTGATCCCGGAACCATGCGATTCAACAGCATCCCAGATTTGCCTCTTGCCCCTTCTGTCTTCTGGTTACGATCCTTTGTTGAAGATCTCTCCGGGGGTCTTTGGATAGCCACGCACTCGCAAGGCCTTTTCTACTGGCGATCATCCACAAGGACGTGGGAGCGTCACTTGGTGTACCGCGATCCGTCTGGGAAGCAATATGCCGAAAGAATCACAAATGCGATCGTTGACAGAGGTGGAATTCTTTGGGTGATGACGTCTTCGAGGGGGTTGTTGCGGCATCTTCCGGAGCGAAGAGTCTTTCGTTCGTACACAGCGCAGGGGGAAGGACAATTAAAGCTCAGCGGAGAAGATATTACTGCCGCTATAGTCGACAGCAAGGGAACCCTTTGGGTCGGAAGAGGATCAGGTGGATTGGACTATCTCGTCGCTGATGGAAAAGGATTTGGCAGGTTTGTGCACAATCCTTCTGACCCAAGCAGTTTGACTAGTAATGTTGTGGGATGCATTTCGGAGCTTCGTAACGGTGAGATCTGGATAGGAACAATACGAGGTGGAATTAGCGTCTTCCAGTACAACACGAGATCATTCAAGAACATCAGGCACAGGCCGGGAGACTTAAAATCAATCGGCAACTACAATGTTTTTGTCATTTATGAGGACTCCCGCGGGACAGTCTGGCTGGGGCACGATAAAGGAGTTGACAAGTATGAACCGGAACGGGATTCGTTTGAACCGGTGTTTCGTTGGCCGGAAGAGACAACGGGTATACTTGGCTCCACATCGGCAATCATAAAGGACAGTAAGGAAAACCTCTGGGTGGGGACTCAAAACAAAGGTGTCTTGCGGATGAACCTCGCCAGCGGCGATGCAACTTGGTATCGGCCAGATTCTTCCAACAAGTCAAGTCTGCCATACGAGCACGTAACTTCTTTCTTTGAAGATACTGAACATCGCCTTTGGGTCGGCACGACCTTGAGTCTCTCGAGATTTGATTATGATTCGGAGAAATTCGAGAACTACGAGATCGTGCTGCCGCGCAGTTCACTCGGGATCGGCCCGGGTGCACCGCCCCCTCCGATGAAGCAAGGGATTTATGGAATTGTCGGAGACAAGGGCGGAAACCTCTGGGTATGGTTACAAGGGGGCGTTGTGGCCAGGTTTGATATTCAGGATCACACGTTTCAGAGATTTGGTCGGGCTGAGGGCGTGGTTCCGACCGCACCGCGCCCAAGTGCTTTCTTCATGGATGGCAACGGAACCATCTACTGCGGTGGCCCGGGCGGGATCACTTGGTTTCATCCCGATAGTATCTCTCTGCAGGCAAGACCGAACGACGCGCCGGTGGTCATAACCCAGTTTCGCGTACTTCAACAACCCTAGCCTTTGCCAATTGACGCATCCCTGCCAATCGTTCTTTCACATGACGAAAACACATGTTCATTCGAGTTTGCCATGCTCGATTACCGAGGTCCGGAGGAATACCTATATGAGTATATCCTCGAGGGGATGGAGCAAGTCTGGAGCTTGTCGAGTCCCGAACGAACC
>QKGJ01000213.1 GCA_003251275.1 Ignavibacteria bacterium | reverse complement strand
GCCTGCCCGTCACGTCGAACGGAAACCTGGTCGGAATCGTCACTGAAACCGACTTCATGAATTTTTCCGAACTGACCATCGCGAAGCTTGTGGAAGAAAGCGCGACTCATGCGAAGCTAGAAAAGGAAAACGGGCGAAAGCGAAAGAGCAAATGAGTTTTAACACTGCCGGGCAGAGGAGCGAGGACGATTCGATTCAAAGAAAGATCGGATCATACGACAGTGGCAACGCAGGACCGCTGCTTATAGCCATAACCGGAATGCATGGCAATGAACCGGCCGGCATACGTGCCGTCCGCAGCGTTATTGCTCAATTGAATGCAACCCAACCGCCTCTCCGGGGGCGCTTTCTGGCCCTTGCAGGGAACCTTGCAGCCCTTTGTGAAAAAAAGCGCTACCTGCAACACGATCTGAATCGCATCTGGTTGCCAGAGAATGTAAAGAGAATTCGTGGTACGCAAGTTTCCATTCTGAAGGACGAAGATCGGGAGTTGCGGGAATTTGTCGACGCAGTTGAGGGGGAACTTGCTGCGGCAAAGGGCAGAGCGATTCTTGTAGACTTGCATTCAACGTCGGCACCCGCCCCACCTTTCAGCGTCATCAGCGATACGATACAAAACCGGCGCGTTGCACTTTCCTTTCATATCCCCGTTGTTCTTGGTTTGGAGGAGGCAGTCGACGGTACACTTCTCTCCTATTTTGGAGAACAGGGCTTGACTGCAGTCGGCATCGAAGGAGGACAGCACGACGATGACTCAACAATCGAGAATCACGAGTCGGTTTTATGGTTGTCGCTTGTTGCCGGAGGTTTGCTCACCGAAGCGGCTGTCCCTGCTCTGGAGACGCATCGGCGTCGCTTGAAGGAAGCAACCCGTGGGTTGCCGCAGGTTGTCGATGTCATTTACCGTCACGGCATCGAGCCGGATGATGAATTCGAGATGCGCAAGGGTTATACAAACTTCCATCCGGTGAAAAAAGGAGAGCTGGTCGGACAGGATGTGCAGGGGGACGTCTTTGTTCCAGCCAAAGGTCTGCTTCTTCTCCCACGCTACCAGGGACTTGGTGATGATGGTTTTTTCGTCTGCCGGCCGGTAAAGATATTCTGGTTATACCTCTCCTCACTCATGCGGGGCATCGGCCTCGATCGCCTGCTGGTGCTCCTTCCCGGAGTTCGGGCAGATACCGGACGGGGAAGCATCCTTCTTGTCGACACGCATATTGCCCGGTGGCTCGTCGTTCAGGTTTTCCACCTTCTGGGTTTTCGCAGGAGTGGATTCAAAGGAGAGTTTCTCTCTTTTACCCGACGCCCGGAAGGTCCCGAGATCAACAGAGATTAGTGTCCAGAAGATGCCGCTGGCGACGAATCATGCCACCTCCGTGTGAATCATTCGCGAACGGATAGCAACAAAAAAAACCCCCTGCCACGAAGGCAGCAGGGAGGTCTTTTTCGATTAACCTGGATACCTTAGTTAAATATATATCGTATCCCTATCTGTGCCTGCCACCGGGAGTTCAGTCCCGGGTCATCCACGAATGTCTCTTTCGCCAATCCCTTGAAATTGAACTGTGGATTCCCCTGCCCGTCGAAGCCGGCAAGTTCCAATGGTGAAGTAGCTGTGGAGGTGGCAACACTACGAACGCCCCATTTGGAATAGAGTAGGTTGGCAACGTTGAGAATATCAAGGCTGATCTGGAACGTGTGCATCGAACCATTCATCGGGAAGATGATATCCTGTAGAATTCGGAGATCGATGTTGCTGAACCAAGGGTTTAGCGCGCCAAAGCGATCAGCAATCTGTCCTCGATGGCTGTTGAGGTATTCGTCCTGCTTAATGAACGCATCAAGAGCCGCCCATTGTTCTGCCACGCTACCACCGGGGCCGGTGAATGCAACCAGTCGCGCATCTGCCATGTCGCGCGGAATGTAGATCAGATCGTTTCCGGCAAAACCATCACCGTTGACATCACCAGCATATACAAACGAATATCTGTTGCCTCCAGCACCTGCAAAGCGATTGCCTTCTCCAACTTCAACGAAGATTCCAAAGCTGGTGGCAAATCGATCTGACCATTGAACCCGATAGGTGCCCGTTGCTGTAATCCGATTCCGTTCACCGAATTCTGAGTAGCTAAGTTCTGGTTGGTTCGGATTTCCTTTTACGGGATTCTCTGCGAAGAGAACACTGGCAATTTCGGTTGATTTGAGTTTGCTCTTTGCCTGAAGATATGTATACGCTATGCTTGCACTCAGGCCAAAATCGAATGCCTTGCGGAACTGCGCGGTAATCGTATAGTTATACCCCTCGTTGGTATTGTCAATCACATAGATACCATCGCCCGCAAACGGGAAGGGGGCATTAAGCTCATTATTCGGCGCTCCGCCATAGTATGGCCTCCCATCCGCAAGAGTGCGAACCGGACGAACGAGATCTGCGTTTCGCACATAGATTGCGTTGATGTCTTTGCCATACAAAAATTCAAGTGTCCCAAGAATTCCACCGGGCAACTGATGATCAACTGCAATGTTACTCGTCCATAGCTGTGGCCATTTGAAGTCCCGAACTGCAGCGTTCAAATCAAACGACCGCTGATGTGCGGGGATGTTTGGATTTGCCCCTGGGTTTGAAATAATATTGCCAATCCAAACGAATGGGAGTCGACCGGTAAAGATTCCTGACCCACCGCGGAGCTGTGTTGAACGATCGCCTATCGCATCCCAATTAAAACCGACCCGAGGTGAGAACAAGGGTTTGATCCCCGGAAGTTTTGCCTGGTCAACCAACTCTGGGTTCCCATTCTCATCAAGAGCGGTAAGACCCGTGGAATAGGGGTTTAGGACATTATCACCACCAACCCGCAGGGGGTTGGTATCATATATTGGAAGGTCAACCCTCAAACCGTAAGTGAGATTAAATCTCTCGGAGACAAGAAACTCGTCCTGGGCATAGAAACCGAGCTGACTTACTTTGATAGCTTCTGCCTTGAACGGTGATGTGCTGGGAGTGATCATCCCGTTGAGGTCAACAAAGTTCGGATCTCCCGGCGTTGTTCGTTGGAAGAAATCATCAAGAGAAAAGAACGTTGTTGACGCAAACGGAAGACCGAACAATCCGTGACGGAAAATATTGAATGAATTAAAGAAGGAATAGACTTCGTACGTGCCGCCGAGGGTGACAACATGATTACCGGCATAGTAGCTGAAGTTGTTCGTGAGTTGCCACACGTCCTGATCAAGGATGTTATGAATTGAGAATGGCTCATGGCCGATAGTTGTGTATGTCACACCGCCTTCTCCGATTTCTAAGGTCGGAAAGTCAACGCTGAATGGATCTCGGTTGTCACGAAAGCGATTATAGCTAACAAAAAATCGATTGGCGAACATCTCGGCTCTGCTGTTCACTTCCAGGGCAAAGGAGCTGAGTTTGTTATTGATACGGTACCCGGAGTTCCTGAACGGCAGACTGTTCTCATTCGGTCCTCGTCCGGTGCCACCAAAACTCAATACAAATGGATGCGGGCCTTGCTGACGGCTTGCATTCAGAAAATTGTAGCGGAGCGAAACGTTGTTATTCTCGTTCGCGTTCCAGTCAAGTTTGATAAGCACTTTTTCGTTCTTCGTGTCGAATGTATACCCTTCATAGGGCCCTGTATCGTAGCCGTACACAGTCCTCATTCGGCTACGGATGGAGTCCATAATCGTTGCACTCACGCGAGAAACACCAAGTCCTGATGATCCGTTGCGGCTTGCGACGAAGTTGCTCCCGGGATCTTCTCTTCTCTCAATCTCGGCGTTCACGAAGAAAAAGAGTTTGTCCTGAATGATGGGGCCACTGACACTAAACCCTGATTGGTTGTATGAAAGGTCAGGGGTTGCAACGACCTTCCTCCCCCGTACTTTGTTTCCAACCAGAGATGCACTTCTCAAAAACGAATATGCCGATCCTCTTACCTGATTGGTGCCGCTCTTCGTTACTGTATTGATTCCAGCACCGGTAAAACCCCCTTCACGTACGTCATAAGGTGCCACCGATACCTGCACCTGCTCAACGGCATCAAACGGAACTGGCTCAGCATTCGTTTGTCCTCCCGGCGCAGGATCATCGAGACCAAACGAGTTGTTAAAATACGACCCGTCCAGTGAAATGCTGTTAAAAAGCCAGTTGCGCCCGCCAAAGCTGTAGTTGCCATCACTCCGGGGATCGAGCCTAGTAAGATCGCGTGTACTCCGTTTGATGGAGGGAAGCTGTTGCACTTCACCGGGATTGATGAACGTCGCTGCGCCAGTTCTGCCGCTGTTGAGAACATCGTCGGTTTGGGCAGTAACGACAACCTCTTGACCAACCACGGCCTCCTCAGCGAGTTTGAAATCAATGCGAAGGTCTTGTCCCAGGCTCAGGTACACGTTTTCCTGGCTTTCAGATTTGTATCCGACCAGAGTAGCGGTGACTGTGTATGGGCCACCAACCCGCATGTTTGCAAGATTGTATTGGCCGGTGACGCGTGTTGAACCACCGTACTTCGTTCCGCTCGATATATGAACCGCAACAACGTTCGCCCCCACAAGAGACTCGCCGTCGGATGAAGTAACGAGACCGTTGAGAGATGCGGTGGTCACTCCCTGACCAAACAGGGTTCCACTCGTTACTATCGTCAAGCAGAGAAGCAAACTTAATGGCGCTGCTCTCCTGATAAGAAGCTGTGAAAAACGATACATAGGACTCTCCTTATGAAGTTGTGAGAAATGAAATTGAGACAGGACGACAAAAAGAAGCTGAAGTGTTCTTCAACTCTTGAACAATGGAATGGTTGGTGAATATCATATTGGGCTATCAGCCGCGTTGGTTGCGCGTTGAAGGTCGGCTAGCTGAATTTGCCGGTTCTGAGTGAGCAGATTCCTTGCAGATAATCGTGGAAAAAAAGAAGATTGTCAAGCTATTAATTTCACGGTCACGGCTGGTCGCTTGCATGAAAATGGGCAAGAAAGCGTGCATCCCTCAGTTTCTTGACATAGATTCAAATACTCCTTACTATTTTTTGCAGAAGAGGGTGAATCTCTCAACCATCCACCAACGCTACACGTTTCCAACATCCCGTAAGGAACAGCATGTCTCGCCTCGTCAAATGTGGTCTCATCCAATGCTCGTTATCTGAATCGGCCGATAAACCGATCGACGCCATCAAGAAATCAATGATCGAAAAACATGTCACCTTTATCGAAAGAGCTGGCAAAGAGGGCGTACAGATACTTTGTCTGCAGGAAATCTTTTATGGACCCTACTTTTGCGCCGAACAAAAAACGAAATGGTACGATTCCGTTGAGAAAATTCCGGACGGACCGACGGTCAAATTAATGCAGGAACTCGCGAAGAAGTACAAGATGGTGATCGTTGTTCCGATCTATGAAGAAGAGATGACGGGAGTCTATTATAACACCGCCGCAGTGATCGATGCTGATGGGAGCTACCTCGGCAAGTATCGAAAGCATCACATTCCGCAAGTTGACCCGGGATTCTGGGAGAAGTTCTATTTCAAACCGGGCGATCTTGGATACCCGGTCTTCAAGACACGATACGCCGACATCGGCGTGTACATTTGTTACGACAGGCATTTTCCGGAGGGCGCGCGCGTTCTTGGACTCAACGGTGCGGAAATCGTATTCAATCCATCAGCGACGGTGGCTGGACTTTCGGAATACCTCTGGGAGCTGGAACAACCCGCTCATGCGGTTGCCAATGGATACTTTGTCGGTGCTATCAATCGAGTGGGAACCGAGGCGCCCTGGAATATCGGCGAGTTCTACGGGAAGAGTTACTTCTGCAACCCACGGGGAAAGATCATCGCGCAGGCAAGTCGCGATAAGGACGAGCTCGTGGTCGCCGACCTTGATCTTGACATGATCAAAGAAGTTCGATCTGTCTGGCAGTTCTACCGAGATCGGAGACCTGAGACATACAAAGAAATAACTGGTGAAAAATAGTTCGCACATCACGTAACGCATTATTATTCGTTCATAATCAACGGCCCCTTATGGCAACCGAGCTGACTTCCCAACAGATAACTGAACTCACCGCAAAGCATACTTACGGAACATGGCGCTACCAAAAGGGGTGGAGGCCCCTCCATGTGGTGGATGCAGAAGGCTGTTATTTTATCGACGGTGCCGGGAAAAAGTATCTCGACTTCTCCTCTCAGCTGATGTGCGTCTCTCTTGGCCACAAGAATCAGGCGGTGATCAAGGCCATCGAAGAACAGGCCCGCAAGCTGTCGTATATTGGACCTGGTTATGCAACAGATGTCCGCGCAAAGCTGAGTCAGAAGCTTCTGGAAGTATTGCCGAAAAATCTGACCAAGTTCTTCTTCACCACATCTGGAACCGAGGCGAACGAAGCTGCTTTTAAAATCGCACGGATGTTCACAGGAAAAACAAAAATCATCGCGCGCTACCGTTCGTACCATGGCTCAACCATGGGATCGATTGCCGCAACAGGTGACCCGCGCCGCTGGGCAATGGAACCCGCGGGAAAGGTGCAAGGCGTCATCTTCGGACCGGAGGTCAATTGCTTCAAATGCCCCCTCCTGCACACGTACCCGGACTGCGGCATTGCCTGCGTTGAATATATCGACCATATGATCAAGAACGAAAGTGACGTCGCTGCGATTCTTGTCGAGCCGGTGGTTGGGACCAATGGCGTGCTCGTACCTCCCAAAGAATACTTCCCGCGGTTGCGCGAGATCTGCAATGCACACGGCGTACTCCTCATTGCAGACGAGGTAATGGCCGGTTGGGGACGGACCGGCAAGTGGTTCGCAATCGATCACTGGGATCTCACACCCGATATTCTTACAACGGCAAAAGGAATTACCACGGCTTATGTGCCCTTGGGTCTCTGCGCGACCACGAAGAAGATCGCCGACTTTTTCGATGATCACTACTTCTCGCACGGACACACGTACGAAGCTCATCCATTGACCCTTGCTCCCGCCATCGCCGCCATCGAAGAGATGCAAAAGCACAAACTTGTGGAGCGTTCTGCGGAATTGGGAGAATATCTCGGCCAGAAGCTGACTGCACTCAAGGATAAACATCCCTCTATCGGTGAAGTGCGTGGGCTTGGTCTCTTCTGGGGCGTAGAACTGGTGAAGAATGGAAAGTCAAAAGAGCCATTCAACACGATGACTGACAAGGTTTCCGGGAAGCCTCTTCTCGTAGACAAGGTCGCGGGGGAGATGATGAAGAATGGGGTGTTCCTCCAGGCGTGGATCAGTCATTTCGTTTTCGCTCCCCCCTTCATTATCACAAAAGAGCAGATCGATGAAGCCATCCGCACGTTTGATACAGCTCTCGCAATTGCGGATTCCGAAGTAAGTGGATAACGCTTAAGAGTTATGAACAACATCGCTCCAAAGCTAACGCCAGAAGAGTACGAGAAGAATTTTGCTGAGATTCATCCTCCCTTCTCGAAAAACTCTGCCATGGTAGAAGCAAATCGCTGCCTCTATTGCTATGACTCTCCTTGCATGAAGGCATGTCCGACCCACATTGATATTTCCACGTTCATCAAGAAAATAGCAACGGGCAATGTGAAAGGCTCGGCAAAGACCATCTTGGAGTCCAACTGGATTGCACTCACCTGTGCAAAAGCCTGTCCGGTCGCTGTCCTTTGTGAGGGTGCCTGTGTGTACAACGAGCGCGACGAGAAGCCGATCGAGATTGGCCGGCTTCAACGCTATGCAATCGATTGGTATTTTGGGAACGGAATGCCGCCCCTGTTTTCGCCAGCACCACCAACTGGAAAGTCCATCGGCATTATTGGGGGAGGCCCGGCCGGACTTTCATGCGCGGCCGAACTCTGCCTGCTGGGACACACGGTCACTGTCTATGATGCGAAGGAAATTCCTGGTGGACTCGATACATGGGGCATAGCTCCCTACAAAACAACACAGGCTGACAGCATCAAAGAGGTGAAGCTTGTACAAAGTCTCGGAGCAACGATAATGACAAAGACAATGGTAGGCTCCGACATCACCATTGACGAGTTGCTGAAAACCCATAATGCCATATTTATCGGCGTCGGGCTTAACCACCCTTCACGTTTGAATATCGAAGGAGAAGATTTACCTGGCGTTCATGACGCGCTTGCATTCATCGCACGCGTGACAACCAGGAAATGGCCATCAGTGAATGTCGGCAAGCGGGTGGCAGTAATCGGCGCCGGAAACACTGCGATCGATGCTGTGACGGAATCAAAACGCCTTGGTGCCGAGCAGGTGATGCTCATCTATCGACGCAGTCAAAATGAGATGCCGGCGTATGAATTCGAATACGAGCTGGCGAAGAGCGATGGCGTGGAGTTTCATTTTCTTACATCTCCCCTTCGTATTATCGGCAATGGTAAGGTGGAAGCAATCGAATGCACGCGGATGAGCCTTGGTAAACCGGATGCAGAAGGACGACGGGCTCCAATCCCGGTCCCCGGTAGTGAATTCCGAATCCCAGTCGATATGGTAATCAAGTCGGTCGGGCAAAACATCGAGGAATCTTTCTTCTCGAAGATCCCCAACCTCAAGATCGAAAACGGGCAAGTAGTTGTTCATCCCGAAAGCTTCCAGACATCAAACCCGAAGTTCTTTGCAGGGGGCGACTGTATCAATGGCGGAAAGGAAGTAGTGAATGCTGCCGCGGATGGCAAACGGGCTGCATATGGTATTGATCAATGGCTGAGGAGGCCCGCAAATGGTTGACCTAAGCATAAGCTGCGGAGGCATCAAGTCGCCCAACCCATTCTGGCTTGCATCCGCTCCACCGACCAACTCCGCGTATCAGGTATGCAAGGCGTTTGAAGCAGGTTGGGGCGGCGCCGTTTGGAAAACCATCGGCGAGCCGGTCATGAACGTCGTGAACCGCTATGGCTCCGTCGATTACAACGGACAAAAGATTCTTGGACTGAACAACATCGAGCTGATTAGCGACAGGCCGATCGAAGTGAATCTTAGAGAGATCGCAGAGACAAAAGAACTCTGGCCCGATCGCGCGGTGATCGCTTCCCTGATGGTGGAATCAGACCGGCAGGTGTGGCATGACATGGTAATGCGTGCCATCGATACGGGATGCGACGGAATTGAACTGAACTACGGGTGTCCGCACGGGATGAGTGAGCGCGGCATGGGCGCGGCAGTCGGACAGGTTCCCGAATACTGCGAAATGATTACCAAATGGGTCACGGAGATTTCCACCATTCCCGTCCTCGTCAAACTCACACCCAACGTGACTGATGTCCGGTATCCGGGACGCGCGGCAAAAAAGGCCGGCGCTCAAGGATTGTCTTTGATCAATACCATCAACACGATCATGGGCGTCAATTTGGATACGCTAGAGGTTAATCCGAGTGTCGATGGGAAGGGCGGCCATGGTGGCTATGCGGGTCCGGCGGTAAAACCGATCGCACTCAACATGGTCTCGCAAATAGCCACCGATAAGGAAATCGGTCTCCCTATTTCCGGCATCGGCGGCATTTCCACCTGGCGCGACGCGCTCGAGTTCATTCTTCTCGGGGCAACAAGTGTTCAGGTTTGCACAGCGGTCATGCACTACGGCTTCCGGATCATCGACGATCTCGTCGAAGGGATGTCGAACTGGATGGAAGAAAAAAAATTCACGTCTCTCAATCAGGTCCGGGGCAAATCTCTTCTGGGCATCAGCGATTTTGGCAATCTGAATCTTCTTTACAAAACCACTGCACGCATCGATGAGACCAAATGCATCCACTGCAATCTGTGCCATATCGCGTGCGAAGACAGCGCGCATCAATGCATTGACCTGGTTGCCGTGAACGGACATATGCAGCCACGCGTTCGGGAAGACGATTGCGTCGGCTGCCGGCTTTGCTTTATCGTCTGTCCAGTTGAATCATGCATTTCCATGGTACGCAAAGACGATGGCACTGAAGCTATTACCTGGAACGAACTGATGAAGCAGTTGCCTCAGCCACTGACGTGGCAAGCGCTGCGTTCCTTTCAGGCGAAACATGGAATTGACATTCATTAAAGTGGCGATACTGTGCGGAATGTTAAATTTCCACAAATGATGGAGGCTCCATGAAAAGCAGTAAGTTCTGGATCGCTGTATTGGTGACAGGAGTGGCTGTCAATGTTTTCGATTACGTCTTGCACGGAGTGTTGCTCCGTGACACCTATGCATCAAACCCGGCTTTTCGCGAAATGAATAATCCGATGTGGTTCATCATCGGCGATTTCGTTGCCGTGCTTGTCATGGCCTGGTTCTATGATCGGGTCTATAGTAGTTTCGCAGGAGGAACGAAGGGCGGATTGACATACGGATTGTATTTTGGTTTCGTCCTTAGCTTCCCGACGTACATTTTCATCCACCTGATGTTCAACGGATTCACTTATGGGATGGCATGGATGGGGATCATAACCGGAGTAATTTGGGGTGGAATCGCCGGTGCGATTCTCGGATCTCTCTATAAGAAGGGCGAAGCAAAAGCAGCCGCAGCGTAAGTAGTCATCAAAGAGGGAGAGGCCGTTTGCTTCTCCCTCTCTTCTTTTCATTACGGGAGTCAGGAATGTCACATCTCATCAAGAACGGTCGCGTTATCACTGCCGAGCACGACTACATCGCCGATGTCTTTGTCGAAAAGGATAAGATCATGACCATCGGTCAGAACCTGAAGGTTCAGGCCGATACGACGATCGATGCAACAGGCAAGTACGTGATACCCGGCGGCGTCGATGTCCATACCCATATGGACATGCCGTTCGGCGGAACCGTCTCGAGCGATGATTTCGAAACGGGGACGCGCGCTGCCGCTTTTGGCGGGACCACGTGCCTCATTGACTTCGCCATCCAGACGAAGGGACAGAAAATGCGCGAGGCACTGGATATGTGGTGGAAGAAAGGAGAACTGGCAACCATCGACTACAGTCTTCACATGATCGTCACCGATTTACCGGAAGCCCACATGGAAGACATGAACGAGATGGTGCGCGAGGGTCTCACCAGCTTCAAGCTCTTCATGGCATATCCCGGCGTGCTCATGGTTGACGATGCGACGATCTTTCGTGCGATGAAACAAACAGGCGAGAACGGGGCACTCGTCTGCATGCACGCTGAGAACGGCGGCGTGATCGATCTCTTCGTGCAGAAAGCAATCGCCGAAGGGAAGAAAGCTCCCATTTACCATGCGCTCACCCGTCCCACAACAGCCGAGTCGGAAGCAGTGAATCGTGCGATCGCTCTTGCTCAAATGGCAGGCGCACCCGTTTATATTGTCCATCTGTCGTCAGCCGATGCGCTGGAAAAAGTATCGGAGGCGCGCGACAAGGGCATCCCCGTCTATGCAGAAACATGTCCGCAGTACCTCCTCCTCTCCATCGAAGATCTCGAACGCCCGAACTTTGAAGGTGCAAAGTATGTCTTCACTCCTCCCCTTCGCGAGAAATGGCATCAGGACAAACTCTGGGAAGGACTGAAGAAGAACACGTTGCAGGTTGTCTCCACAGACCATTGTCCGTTCTGCTTTAAGGATCAAAAAGAAGCTTCGCACAAATTCCCAACGGCGGTCCGGGTGTCGAGAATCGCCTCCAACTGATTTATCATCACGGCGTCAACAAGAAGAGAATTTCCCTCAACCGATGGGTGGAACTCGTCTCAACGACGCCGGCAAAGATGTTCGGCCTCTATCCGCGCAAGGGCACCATCGCCGTCGGCTCCGACGCCGACATCGTCATCTGGGATCCGAAGAAAGAGCACACCATCTCCGCAAAGACGCACCACATGCGCGTCGACTACTCGATGTTCGAGGGTTTCAAAGTCACCGGCGATGCCGAGACGGTCTTCTCCCAGGGCAAGGTTGTCGCCGACAAAGGAAAGTGGCTGGGCAAACAAGGCGCGGGGCGCTTCATCAAGCGCGACCGCTACGCCGGCGCCTGGAAGTAGTCTCTCCGTTCATTTCCATTTCACACACTGAGCGAGGCCTCATGTCATCCGTATTCACGACAGCAACCTCATCAATGACGACCTTGCACCAACAACGATAGCCCAGCGCAGTTGGGGAACATACAACATTGCTGCGCTCTGGATAGGGATGAGCGTTTGTATTCCCACCTACATGCTCGCCAGCGGACTCATCGCGGGCGGGATGAACTGGTGGCAGGCGCTTCTCACTATCACTCTCGGAAATGCTATTGTCCTCGTACCGATGGTGTTGAATGCTCATGCAGGCACGAAGTACGGCATTCCATTTCCCGTTCTCGCGCGCGCTTCCTTCGGAACAATTGGCTCGAATGTCCCGGCGTTACTGCGTGCCGTTGTTGCGTGTGGATGGTTTGGAATTCAGACATGGATTGGTGGACAGGCAATCAACTCCATGGTGATTCTACTCCTCCCCGGGTGGGCAATCTTCGAGTGGGGGTCTGCAGTCGGTTTTCTTCTCTTCTGGGCAATGAATGTATATTTTATAGTGAAGGGCACCGAGTCGATACGCTGGCTCGAATCGCTCGCGGCCCCCTTCCTGTTGATTGTAGGACTAGGCCTTTTGGCCTGGGCATACGTGCAAGGCGGCGGCTTCG
>QKGJ01000236.1 GCA_003251275.1 Ignavibacteria bacterium | reverse complement strand
AAAGAGTTCGGGCTGTACGCAGTTCCCGTCTTCCCGCAGCGCACAAAAGAAAACAGCAACAAGGACACTCCGGAGGAAGAGCTTGTTCAGGCATACCATGGGTCCATGTCGCGACACGCCCGGGAACAAATGGAATCCGACCTGAAAGATGGGAAACTTCGGGCCCTGGTTGCTACCTCCTCCCTTGAGCTTGGTATCGACATCGGCAGTATCGATCTGGTGGTGCAACTGCAATCCCCAAAGGGGGTTGCACGAGGGCTACAACGCGTGGGGAGATCGGGACATCTGGTTTCCGCCACGAGTAAAGGGAGAATCATTCCATCCCACCGGGAGGATCTGGTAGAGTCCCTGGTTGTTGCGCGGGCAATGGCAGATCATGAGGTGGAACTGACCTCGATTCCCATGAACTGTCTCGATGTCCTCGCACAACAAATTGTTGCAATGGTGAGTGTCGATGACTGGCCGGTAGATGATTTGTATGATCTTATCCGACAATCATACTGCTACCAAAGTCTCTCCCGGAACCTGTTCATTCAGGTGGTCAAAATGTTATCAGGAAGATATGAGCATGAATCGTTCAGGGATTTACGAGCCAGGATCTCCTGGGACAAGGTTAACAACATTCTCAGAGCCCTTCCCGGCTCGTCACACGTTGCAATCACCAGCGGCGGAACAATTGCAGATCGGGGATACCTGAGGGTATATCTTGCTGATGGAAAAACCAAAGTGGGTGAGGTGGACGAGGAATTTATCTATGAAAGCCGGACCGGGGATACCTTTATTCTCGGAACAAACGTCTGGAGAATGCTGGAGATCGATTCGAACAAGGTCACCGTCGAGCCTGCACCAGGCCAACCGGCGCGAATGCCCTTCTGGCGCGGCGAGGGAATCGGACGAACGTTTGAACTCGGGGAAAAGGTCGCGCACTTCCGACGTGAAGTTGCGGAACGCCTCGACAATCCAGGCATTCTCCGTTGGCTCCAGGATCGGTATCCGATCAATTCTGACGCCGCGTGGAATATCGTCGAGTATTTTCGCAAACAGCGAGAATTCACGTCCGAGATACCGCATGATAAGCTTATGATCCTGGAGGGATTCAGAGATGAGCTTGGCGATCCGCGAATCGTGCTGCACTCATCATTTGGTCGAAGGGTGAACGGACTTCTCGGCCTCGTGCTTGCTAGCCGGCTCCACCACGCAACCGGCGTCGAACCTCAAATGCTCTACAACGATGACGGAATCCTTCTCCGCTCCACCGATGTCGACGAGATGCCGCTTTCACTGCTGGATGATATTTCTGTCGCGGAAGCAGAATCCATTGTCCTTGATGATGTAATGCAATCGCCATTATTCGGCGCTCAGTTTCGCGTCAATGCAGCCCGGGCTCTCTTGCTCACGAAGGCGTACCCCGGCAAGCGAACACCTCTTTGGCTCCAACGCCTCCGGGCTGGCGATCTTCTTCAGGTCGTTCGTCAATTCGACGACTTTCCGATCGTCATCGAAACAATACGGGAAGTCTTGCATGACACTCTTGACTTCCCACGCTTCAAAGAGATCGTGTCAGGCATGGAGAGAGGAACCATCGCACTGCGAACGGTCCGCACCGAAATCCCATCGCCTTTCGCCGCGAGTTTGCTGTTCGATTTTATCTCCGTGTACATGTACGAGTGGGATCAACCGAAAGCGGATCAGATGAGTCAATTTCTCTCCGTTAATCGTGAACTGCTGGGACAGGTTGTTGACCTTGAAACGATGCAAACCCTACTCAAACCCGAAGCGGTAGATGAGATTGATGAGCAACTCCAGAGGAAAAAAAATGGATACAAGGCACGTTCCGCCGAAGAGTTGCTCGAATTCCTGCTTCGCCTGGGAGACTTGTCCGATGAAGAAATAATACAGAGGTCAGCAACGGAATCGCTCCACCTCTTACAGACGTTACTGGAAGATGGAAGAGCAACGTCGATCACTGTGGCGGGAAGTCAACGATGGATTGCCGGCGAGGAACGACAGCTGTACGATGGGTTTGCAAATGACCAAGTCCGTGGGGTTATCCTTTCCCGATATGTTCGTGCCCATGGCGTCGTTCGTACAGAAGATCTCTCGAAGCGTTATGATATCAGTTCCTCGAAAGTAGCCTCCATCCTTTCGACCCTTGAGAAACAGGGAGAGCTTTGTCGCGGATTCTTCCTTCCGGCCAACACTGCGGGGTCAGGGGATCAACAATGGAGTTTTCGCCCCAATCTCGAAAGAATTCATCGACAATCCCTGACGATCTTGAGAAGGGAAATCACTCCCTCAAGCATGGTTCAGTTTACGGCGTTCCTGCAGGCATGGCAACACCTCACGGCAGACTCACAGCTCAGAGGAACCGATGGTCTTCACGATGCCCTCAATCAACTTCAGGGACTGCCCCTTCCCGCAGAGACATGGGAACGCGATGTTCTCCCTCCACGCATAGGGGACTCTCCTTCGATTGATCAACTTTCCGGCCAACGTGAGTTTGTTTGGATCGGGGCAGGATCCGGAAAACTGGCCCAGTTTCATCGCGGCACAGGTGCAACCTTCTTACCCCCCGATGCATCCGGCCATGAGAAGGACATATCAACTCCAGCAAAGCGAATCCTTGAATATCTCCTCAAGCATGGCGCCTCGTTTCTCAGTGACATTCGGTCCGGAACTGACCTCCCTCTTCAAGCCCTGAACAACGGTATTGCACAACTTTTCTGGGACGGGATAATCACAAACGATTTGTTTGAGGAAGTAATCAACGTGAAGCGATTGCCCCGGACTTCCGACGAGGACGTTTCTTCGCGCATCCAGCTGTTGACGCCAAAGCATAACCCAGCACGGGGCAGAGCAATGAAAAGTGTGAGACGTGCACTGCGGCAGGCTCCCGGCTGGAAAGGCCGGTGGTTTGTTGTGCGAACACCACCGGTGCTTGGTGACCCCCTTTCCCCACAAGAACAGGCAGTCCATCAAGCAACACAACTTCTCGATCGATACGGTATTGTCGCTCGCGAACTCTATCGGCGGGAAAGTCTGGTTCCATGGCCGGCAATTTCCTCGGTTCTTCAGAGAATGGAACTTCAGGGAAAACTCAGGCGCGGATATTTTGTCGAAGGACTGTCCGGAATGCAGTATGCATTGCCCAGAGCTGTGGAGGAACTACGACGATCAAAGTCCTCCCCCTCAATCAAAATGTCCCGGCCGATTCTCCTTAATGCATGCGATCCAGCGAACCCCTATGGACCCGGCATTGATCTCAGGCTGAACGCGACACTTCCGGATGGTTTTCGGTTGACACGGGCTCCCTGGAATCACGTCTTTTTCATGCATGGATCGCCGTGCATGTTTCTGGAGAATTTTGGAGCACGGATCTGGACCCTCGAACCGGTCGACACAGCAGTAATAGAAATGTTAGTGGAAGTTCTCCACCGATGGATTCAACTCCCGGAGAGGATCCGCCCCCTTCGTCAGGTTTCCATTGAATACTGGAATGGCCAAAGACCAGCTCAGACATCCTTCGCACAAGTACTCAAGAATGCCGGATTTCGAAGAGAAAAGAACCAGACGATGTGTTTTGACGGGTACCGCTAGGATCAAGAAAGCAGAATCATAAACGAGGAGCAACTTTACCAGCGCGACACCGTATCATACATGAGTTCTTGATGCATTCTGGTCGGAATGCTGGGCAGAAGCAAATGGGAGAGAAGTACTGGCTCGCAAATCATGATTAGTCAGTCTAGCAATGGAGGCTCATATGCGGCATTTCTTTTTCATTTCTCTGCTTTCCTTCTGTTTCGTCCTTGACCTTTACTCCGCAGGAACAAACATCTGGCAGCAATTAGACGCTCCCAATGGCGGAATCACCCTTACTCTTATCGCCAGCCAGGAGGATGTCTTTGCGGGAACACTTGGAGGTGGAGTTTTTCGATCCCCCGATAACGGACGATCATGGCTGGAAGTGAACGACGGACTCTCCGATAAGGACGTGATGGCGTTGCTGGGAGTGGGGAACGGAAATCTGTTTGCAGGAACATTTGGTGGCGGGGTTTTTCGTTCCACCAACAATGGCAAGACCTGGACAGCAGCAAATACCGGACTATCCTCCAGGGAGGTTGTTTCACTTTGTAAGGATGGGAACGGTTCTCTCTATGCAGGAACTTCTGAAAATGGGGTGTTCTATTCGGCTCGCTCTGGTGAGTCCTGGCAACAGATTGGATTGAGCGGCTATTACGTGAACTCTGTCCTCTGTGATCCACAGGGGGTGCTATTCGCGTCCACCGGCAGCAACGGACTCTTTACATCGGCAGACAGAGGAAAGACCTGGAGGAAGATTATTGACAAAAGTCTCAACAAGTACGAAATCACTGCCATCACATCGAATCAAGAAGGTCTTCTCCTTGCAGCAACAAATGGTAATGGTGTATATGTCTCCCGCAACGGAGGTCGATCATGGTCAAACAATACGACGGGTCTTGAAAACAAGTTCGTCGGTGAACTCGCGATCGACGCCGATGGATCGCTCTTTGCCGGCACGGCAGATGGCATCTTCCGGTCGAATGACTTCGGCAACTCATGGAGAAAAGTCATTACCGGTCTGACGGACATGTCGGTTCGATCACTTGCAATCGATGACACCGGTCGTCTTTTTGCCGGACCCCTTCAAGGAGGAGTGTTCCGAGGATCTCCGACAATCGCGGCGAGCTACTTCAAGTAGGCTCTGCCCGAACATCTCCTGCAATAGTTTTCTCTCGCTTTGCATGATTCTCGCTTTTAGTTGGTTTTTTTGCGGTTTTACTATTAGCTTTGAATCAACCGGTCTGCCTGTGGTCATTCCCATCATTCACCTATGAACGAAACTCACTCGAAGCAGAGTATCCCTCGGTGGGGGATCACTCTATTTCTTCTCTCAGAGCTCATCCTAATTGCGCCCGCCACAAGAATATTCGCGCAACCATCCTCGCCGCTATTCGACAGAATCACTGCTGACCAGGGACTCCCCAGTTCGGTTGTGAACTCCATTATTCAGGATCAATTTGGCTTCATGTGGTTTGCCACAATGGAAGGGCTTTGTCGATACGATGGGTATGACATGAAGGTCTTCCAGAATGATCCCGGTGACTCCACCTCCCTTTCCGACAAGACCGCATGGTCAGTATTTGAGGATAGCAAAGGATGGCTATGGGTCGCTACGTTCAAAGGAGGCTTGAACAGGTTCGATCGGGTGACCGAACGGTTTACCAGATTCGTTTCAAAAGAGCATGACTCGACAACAATCCCTTCAAACTCAGTGCTCTCCCTTTATGAGGATTCGAGGGGTACGTTTTGGGTAGGAACATACGGGGGTGGTCTTTGCATTCTGGACAGGGTCACCGGGCTGGTTACCCGAATGCAACTCGACAAAGAGAGGCCATTGTCTCCCAGGGATGCCTATATCCGATCAATATTTGAATACCCCGACGGCAAACTTTGGATCGGGACTGCGCAGGCGCTCTTTAAACTTGATCTCACAACGAGACAGATAGAGACCTATTCCCACCTCGAGTCCGACAAAAACTCAATTACCGCCGGTTCTGTTGGCCCGATTACACCAGACGGCCATGGGAATGTTTGGATTGGAACAACTGGCGGCCTTAATCGAATGAATCCAGCGACGGGCGAGGTGACGCGCTTCGTTCATAGTCGCCTGAAGAATTCGCTCGTCCATGACAGAGTTTTTGCTCTCAGGTTCGACAACCATGGTCTCCTCTGGATCGGTACGCTTGGGGGGGGTATTTCTATTTTCTACCCACGTACTGAAACCTTCACGAGCCTAAAGAGTGAGAGCGACAACGAGCACACCCTGTCGGATGATGACGTGCGAACATTGTTCCTCGACCGGGCCGGTGCGTTCTGGGTCGGCACAACGAATGGCGGCGTGTGCAAGCTGAACATCGAACAAAAGCAATTCAAATTCATTCCAAACAAGCCGGGAAATCAATTCCTCCTGAGCGGCGGTATCGTACAGGCAGTGCTTGAAGATCGTCGGGGAAATCTGTGGGTGGGGAGCCAGAGCGGTGGACTGTTTAGACGAGCGACCGGCAACCAGCAGTTTACTCATTTACCAGGCAATGATGAGCAGGCCGGAGGGATCAGTCACCGCTATGTAACAAAGATCATTGAGGACTATCAGGGAATTATCTGGATTGGAACCTATGGTGGCGGGCTCAACAGCCTCGATCCTCTTTCGGGAACGAACAAATTGTTCCAGCCATCTCCCGACGATCCGACAGGGTTAACTTCTTATGACATTAGTGATCTCTACGAAGACCATGAACACGTGCTCTGGGTTGGAACCGAGGCCTCCGGACTGTTCCGTTACAACAGACGTACTGAGTCGTTCACTCATTTTCGCCGTCAACAAAACGATAGTACTTCATTACGCAATGATAGGGTACGTGCCATCATCGAAGATCACAGCGGCTTGTTATGGATAGGGACGGAGGGCGATGGAATCTCCGTGCTGAACGAGTCCAGGACTTCCTTCCACCATTTCTCAAATGACCCGAACGATCAAACGACTATCAGCAATAATCTTGTGTACTCCCTCCACCAAGATGCCTCCGGTACTCTGTGGATCGGTACAGCCAGCGGACTGAACAAGTTCAACCCTGAAACCAAGAGCTTCGCGCGGTATTTCAATGAGGCTGAGCATGCTTCAAACTATATCCTGGCCATTACCAGCGATTCACGCGGATCTCTTTGGCTCAACACGGCATCAGGACTGGTCCGGTTTAATATAGGAACGGGAGAGTTCAGAACTTACAACGCTGCGGATGGCCTCCAGGGAAATGAATTCTCCAATGCAAGCTTTCAAACGAAGAACGGGGAGATTATCGTCGGTGGAAAAAACGGCTTGAATATTTTTTTCCCCGACAGTATAGAAGACAACCAACACCCCCCGGCGATCGTGCTGACGGATTTCAAGGTTTTCGAGAAGCCATTCCCTCTTGATAGTTCAGTCACCACGAAAAAAGTAATTAACCTTTCACACGATCAGAACTTCATTTCCTTTGCTTACGCAGCGCTTGACTACTCCAACCCTGTCGACAATTTATATGCGTATACAATGGAGGGTTTCGATAATCAATGGATTGAGGTTGGCACACGCAGATATGCCACTTACACAAACCTGAATCCGGGATCGTATGTGTTTCGGGTTAAAGCATCGAACAGTGACGGGGTCTGGAACGATACGGGAACGGCAATCTCGCTTGTGGTCCGGCCGCCATATTGGCAAACCTGGTGGTTTCGGATTCTCGTGGTTCTGGTCGCTGTCGGTATCATCGCATTGCTCTACAATCGACGGATAGCTCAACTCCTTGCGATCGAGAGGATGCGCGTCCGGATCGCAAGCGATCTGCACGATGATATCGGCAGCAGCCTTGGTAGCATTGCCCTGCTCAGTGACATGGTTCGAACCAAATCTACCCTCGGTGAAACCGAAAGTCAGCAACTGAGGGAGATCAGTAAGAGTGCCCGCCACACAGCAGAGGCCCTACGCGACATTGTCTGGGTTATCAACCCCGAACACGACAAGATTGATAACCTCGTTCTACGGATGCGCGATGCCGCAAACTCGATGATTCGCTCCGACAAGGTGAACTTCTATTGCCAGAGCGCGAAAATGGCCCACGTTGTCGATATGGACTTTCGAAGAAACATCCTCCTGATATACAAGGAGATACTCCACAATATTATCAAGCACGCCCGTGCAAAGACAATCGATATTTTTATTGACGAAACAGACAGTCAATTCCACCTCACAATAAGGGATGACGGCGTCGGTTTCGATCCCTCCCAGCCCGGACCGGGGCATGGCATGAAAACCCTCACAACCAGGGCAGGTCGCCTGGGCGGATCTGTGCATATCGAAAGTGCAAGAGGCAAAGGGACGACCGTTGTTGTCACTGCAAAAATACCGTGAACACGGTATTCCCCCCAAGATATTTTCCCTTACATTACACCCGGTTGCAGAGGGTGATTACTTCAATTCTCACCAGGAGGTTACTATGCGGCACCTTTCTGTTGCCACATTCCTCGTCATTTTCGCCCTTTCCCTCTCCTTCTACCAATGCGGGAAACAAGGAAGCAAACCATTTGTTACATTCCCGACTGGAAGCAGCAAAGTCTGGCCAGATACCTCGGTTTCCGTGAAAGTAGGATCTTACACGGTGGAAGCGACCCTCCGGAAAGGAACCATCTTTGTTTCCATTCCTGACAATTTTGGGAAGGCCTGGACCAGCTGGCGCTGGAGTGTCCATGTGGCACAAACGGATCAGGCTCAACCGACTCGAGCTGATGACGCGACAAGTGCTCTTTCTGCCGCAGGTAGCGGAAGCGACCGCGACCGCGACGGTGTCCCCGATAATCAGGACTGGTGTCCCGATGATTCCGGGTCAGCAGCCAACAATGGGTGTCCTCCAGGTGAGGAAGGGGTTCCACCTATCGTTTGGAATGACTCTCATGCGTCGGGCGCAAGCGGTCAACCCTTAGTCTGGGTAGATATTTTACGAATGAGCGATCAGGAGGAATCACTGACGCTTTCCCTGGGATACTATCTTGTTTCTTCCAAGAAATAAAGGTCATTTGAGCCATGTCGCCACTGCAAATTCACAAGCCTAGCCAAAGAAGCAAAAGTGCAAACGTAGACGATCGGAACTCGATAACGATCTGGGTTATTGAAGATGATGCATTGTTCCGGACGACTCTGGTTTCGATCGTCGATGCGGCTGAGGGCTTGCGCTGCGAGTTTTCTTTCGACTCGTGCGAGGCTTTGCTTGAAAAGCTGGAGAGAGAATTTGCGCCTGATGTGGTGCTTATGGATATCGGGTTGCCGGGAATTGATGGCATTGAAGGCGTGCGGAGAATCAAAGCCATTTCGCCGGCAACCGATATCCTCATGCTGACTATTTTCGAAGAAGATGAAAAGATCTTTAAAGCGATTTGCGCGGGAGCAAATGGCTACCTACTCAAGAGTTCTCCCGCAAACGACATTCTCTCTGCGATTCACGAAGTTCTCAACGGCGGAGCTCCGATGAATGCCAAAATCGCGCGCCGGGTCCTTGACATGTTCTCCGATTTTGGAACCCCAAAAGGAGACTATGGTCTCACAGAACGGGAGAAGGATATTCTTCGCCTGATGATCGATGGGCTTACCAAGAAGGTCATCGCGGACGAGCTTTTTCTCAGCTTTCACACCATCGATACCCACATCAAGAGCATTTACCAAAAACTCCAGGTTCATTCGAAAAGCGGCGCGGTGGCGAAAGTTTTGAAGGAACGCTTGTTGTAGAGTTATCACTGCCACTTAAAATGAGAATCGGACTCCTCCAAAGACGCCTCTTCCACGTGTTGCATATCCACGTATCTCTGCGTACGACCTGTCAAATACATTCTCCATGCGTAGGCTCGCGCTGAGCGTACGACTGAAAATGTATTTCGCTGATAAGTCAAGTATTGTATAATCACGAACATCAACACGCCCAAGCGCCCCAAATGGACCGCTGGCTGGAATATAGGCCACATCTTTCCGGCTGCCGACATACCGGATATTCATTTGCACGGAAAATGAGGATGTCGGTCTGTACACGGTTTGGAAATTTACTGTGGTCGGTCTTCGAGAAAGTCCGGCAACACTTCTTGCCGCATCCAAGAATTCCCCATTCTCAAATACTTGCAAAAGATTTCCCCCCGTCTGGTTTGCATCAATGGTGGCCGGATCGTATTTCAGTTTTCCGCTGGCAACGGAGACATTCGCAGCGAGGAATAACTCCGGACTGATTTCCGATTGAAGCGAGAACTCTACGCCAGAAATCGTCTGTTTTCCCGAATTGATGTATGTATCACCCCGGTAGTCAATAAATGTGAGACTGTCGATAATGTTAGGCTTCCAAAGGTAGACATAGTCGATATAATCATCAATCGTTGTTGAAAATGCAGACAGCGTAAAACGAAGTCTGGACCCAATCGCCTGCTTTACGCCAACCTCAAATGAATTGGATCGTTCCGGCTTGAGTAATCTGTTTCCACGTCGAATTTGAGAGCCCGGATCAATCTCCGGTGCTCCAAGTTGATACAACGATGGTGCATTGAAACCGGTCGCAAAAGAGGCGTACAGCAGCGTACCAGCACCAATCCTCCACGAAGGACTTATCTCCACCGTGGCATTCCCACCGTATATGCTATGGTGGTTCCATCGCCATCCTGTGGCCAGAGAGAACATTTGGAGATCCCGCGAAAGGATTCCGGCATTCACATCAAGGTAGCCAAACACCGCCGATGTGGTTGTGTGCAGATCGAGAGAATCCAGATCCGTTGAGGATACAAATACGCCGAACGAGCTTTGAGAATAGAATTCGGACTTGGAGGACATTGTCTCGTTGTCAAAAACTCCGCCAACAATGATATCGACGTTATCAAATTTCTTCTCCAGTTGTATCTCATGGTGCATGTTTTTCCCAACGTAGGAGTTGGAGTAATACGTCCCATCAAACATTCCCGCCTCAGGGATGTAGGAGGAATCGTCCACCGATGACCTTCTAAGTTTTGTGTACCCACCGACATATCGGACATTCACACCGTTGGCAAAACTGTGACCGGCGCCGAAGGCAAAGAAATCACGTTGTTGTTGAACGATATTATTGTCGTCATCGGAGAACGCACCTTTGTCGATGTCCTTATCCTGATCTGTGCGACGATACGAAAAGTATATGTCCAAACCATCGCTGATGTAGCCAACCTTCCCGCCGAATTGTTTGTTGGAAAAATTATCGGCATCACGAGGTGCAGATGAAGCTGGAAGAGTCGGGTCGGTGACAGTCGCGTCAAATCCTCTGACGCGTTGATTGAGGAATTCACCCTGCACGTACAGACCAATTTCACCATGATACGCCGCGCGGGTATATTCAGAGAGCGTGGATCCTCCCTTGCCAAATCCCCCTGCCTGGATTTCTGCTTCTCCCCCCACCCCAATTCGTGAAGGGGTCTTCGAAAACAGATTTATAACGCCTCCTATTGCTGAGGTTCCGAAGAGCGTCCCATGCGAACCCCGGACAATCTCGATGCGGTCGGTGTTCGCAAGGGAGAGTTCAGACAGGTCAATCGTATTCTGTACAGAGGATGGGTCTGTTAGCCGTATTCCGTCAAGCAAAACGCTGGTGTGGCCATTGTTCGCCCCACGAAGGAACAAACTCTGGAGGCTACCCGGTACCTGCCCACTTCCGACAACGTAAACTCCTTCCTGCAATGAGAGGAGTTCAGCGGGCGTCTGGAATAGCGAGCCGGCAATCTCGACACTGGATAAAAGCGTGACACTCCTTGCAATATCCTTGATTGCCTTTGGGCTCTTCGTGGCCGTTACAACAATCTCATCAAGGGAGTACGTCTTCGTTGAATCATGCTCGTGCTGAGCACGCAGGGAGGAAGAAAAAAACAAAACCGTCAAAAGCGTGATTACTTGTTTCATGTACCGACTCCCATGAGATAATTGATATCCACCATGTTATTCTCAAGTTGTCCACAACGAATAATCGCATGTGGATAACTCAAGAAATATCTTCCTTGCAGCGCGATTTTGGGCACTCCAAAAGCAATCTTCTGGTCAACGGGAGGTACCTTGTGTGGATAAGGCTGGGACGGGCATAAAAAAACCCCTGCTTTCCGGGGTAAGACTGGGGATCAATGTATACAAAAAAATCAGTCCGTACCTTCCCTC
>QKGJ01000009.1 GCA_003251275.1 Ignavibacteria bacterium | reverse complement strand
GAGGTTTTTCATTCCGACGAACAATGCGGCGGCTTTTTTCATCTTCTCGACCTGCAGAGGATCTTTGATCCACCAGACAAATCGTTTTCCAAATGCAGTCCGTCTCCGGGCAACCTGGTAGACGTAGCTCCTGTTGGTTGCGTCGTGACGGGCATGAAATTGAGGGGAGGCTTTTTCTATTTCAAGAATGTTGATGTCGGCGGGAAGGCTGTCGTTCGTCTTCATCCGGATGACTTCAGGAGCGAGCATCGTGTCGACATCGAGGTGGGCAACCTGCATGATGGCATGCACACCGGCGTCGGTTCTGCCGGAGCCGTAGAATTCAAACTTCCGTGTATCGAAAACGTTCGCCAATGCGGCCATGATCTCTCCCTGCACGGTCCGCGCGTTCTTCTGAATCTGCCACCCGCTGTAACGGGTACCTTCATACTCGATGTACATCTTGAACCTCGCCACTACGAAATGTCTCGCGGCGACTTTCCAACAATACGCCTGTACGAGTCCGGATCGGTTGCGCCTTCGGTAGAGAACAAAAGAACGTCTGTGTCCGGTGGAAGACCTAATCCCTCCGGCGCTTTTTCCAGAAGCTGCAGCAGGGCGCCAACCCCCGCCGCGCCGGTTTCCCCGGAGACGATCTTTTCTCCGGCAAGCATCTTCATCGCTTGGCGAGCCTTTTCATCCGGGAGAGGAATAAAGAAGTCGATGCCATCGCGGAGAGCTTCCCACGAGGTCGAGGAGATGGTTCCGCAGTTCATGCCGGCCATAATGGAATCGTGCGGACCCGGCAGGTGAACGATCTTGTTTGCTTTGACCGATTCGAGCGCGCAGGCTGACCGTTCCGGCTCAACACCAAAAATCCTCAGGTCTTTTCTGGGTCGATACGCGCGAAAGTGACGGACTACCGCCTCTGCCAGTGAACCGACGCCAATCTGCACAACGATCATATTCGGCAATTGCTTCCCAAGAGAAGCGAGCTCTTCGGTAATCTCCCACATCATGGTTGAATACCCGGCAACGATTCTCCGTGGCGTCGTTTCGTAGCCGGGCCAACCGGTATCCTGCATGAGAACACCTCCCTGCTCTGCCTCTTTCTCTGCCAGCTTCACCGCATCATCGTACGTCCCTTTCACCATGACAACTTCCGCACCCTCGCTCGTGATAGCATGAATGCGATGCTCAACAGTCCCTTCGGGCATGAAGATCTTGACGGGAAGTCCCAGGAGGGCACCCATCCGTGCAACAGCGCGACCGTGATTCCCGTCGGTTGCAGAATACAGAAAAGTCTTTCCCCCCCTCCCCACAAGCTCTTTCAGATCGTCCATGGTATTCCATTGCTTATGCGCAATCCCCAGCTTCTCGGCGAAGGCACGGTAGGTTGCCCACGATGCGCCTAGGATCTTGAACGCGGGAAGATCCATCCGGTTGCTCTCGTCTTTCACGTGGAGAGAAACAGCACCAAACCGGGAGGCCAGCGTAGGGACCGCATGGAGCGGAGTTTGATGATAACCCGGCATGCGGCGGTGAAATTCCCGCGGGGCATCGGTCGGAAGATCCCAATGGCGTGTTTTTTTGAGGTGTGGATTAAAGAAGATTTCAGACATTCAGGCGATGCACCTTTCTCCCACTGTTATTTCCAACGCACCACTCCAACACGGACAAGGTCATCCAGGTACCGGCTCACCGTTTTTGTTGACGTGAATCCGAATTCAGCACTGAGAGCGCTTCGGATTTCGGAAACGGTTCGCTTCCCATCAATGAAGTTCACCAACTCGAATCGCATTTCTTCTGACAATGGAAAGTCAGGCGTTTTGTACCAGCCAGCGGTTTGCGGGGAGAGCTTTGCCTCCGGAAGATCTAGCGCCAGCGGACCGCGCGTCAGACGTATGGGAACGCGCCGATCGGGCGCCTCCGGGAGAGAAACAGCCGCACCCGGGGACACTCCCTTGTCGGTTGCCGCAACACGAAGGAGGTTGGTGTAATTTTCGAACTGCGATTGGAGTTGACCTTTCATGACGTCAACAGTTCGTTTGACCGTCGAAGCGTTGTTAAAGGTGAGAATAGAGTTTAGCGCGTCGATCTCCTGCTTCGCAGCATAGTCGAGAACGGTTTGCGATTCCACGAGCGCCGGAAGTGCGACACCGCGATCGGCTTCCTGAATCATGCGAACGCTTCTCCGATAGGCCATACCAAGGCGTCCCATTCCCTGTGCAGAGGCATACTGCGCAAGGTCGATTCCCTGGGCAGGTTCAAGATTTGCAAGATACCAGAGCGTGCTCGTCGCAATGATCTCGCAGCGTTCGAGTTCGACAGGATCGACTTTATCCGGAGTGTCTTCCGAGGTGTGATGGGTATAGTCGGGATCGTGGGAAAACATCACGCCGGGAATTTTTCGATCAATAAACATCATGTGGTCGCTCCCACCGCTGTACGGAGTGATGCGATAATTAAACTGGGAGAGACTTCCCCGCGGCGTTCGAACATTCAAGCCATCCACCATCTTTGTCATAGACGCCACTGCGTCATTAAGGATAGAAGGGAGAGAAAGTGGCGTCCGCGTGATGACAAGTTTCGAGTGGACTATTTCCGGATGCTCGCCGACCATATCCATATTAATATTCGCCAGGACTTTTCCATTCAAGCCCGGGCCGATCAACTCTTGATGCGCATCGATGTACGCCATTGTTCCGTACCATTCCGGTACCCAAAGAAAGCGGATCGTCCTTTTCGGGCGCGGGATCCTTCCACGATCGATGAGATCCTTCATGGTTCGCGCAATGTCAAGGATTGCTGCGGAACCGCTCGCATTATCGTTCGCCGATTCTTTCGGATGATCCAAATGGGCGCTGAAAACTACTTCTTCTTCCGGCAAATCCACACCGCGAATGCGTGCAACAACTACGTCCATGAAATATGGTTCGAGCCCCGTCCCTTTGACCTTTCCCTGCATCACCACCTTCTTGCCCTCTTCCAGAAGCTTGCGGAGCTTTGTGCCTTGTCGATTGGTCAGGTTGAATCCCCAGGTCACGCGCAATAACTCTTCTGACTTCGGCCACATGCCGGTGTACTGCAGCATGTCCGGATACTGTTGGGCGCGTTCGTCGTCAAGGTAGCAAATAACCGCACGCGCTCCGTACTTCAACACCGCAAGTCGGTGCACGTCCCCGCCGTAGCCCGTCGCCAGCACAAATTTTCCGACAACCTGCTTCCCGACATAATCCTCATCGCGCGTTCCCTTGCCCACCCACACAAGTTCCGCCCTGGCTTCGCCGGAGTTTGAATAGGTCATGAGGCTCATCGCAATTTCCGGATAGCTGACGATGAGTTCCTCTGCCGGCTCTGCCATGCGCAACTCCGCCGAAGTAACGTCCCACCCGGAAGGGGATTGCCACGTCTGATAGGAATATTTACCATCGGAGACAAAGGATTCGACGAATGCTTCCTTCTCGCCAAACCCGTGCGCGCGCAACTGGCCCAGAACGTATTGGGCGGCGTTGCGGTATCCGCGCGAACCCTGAATGCGATGATGGCGGGTTATCTGGATGACGTGGTCCTTCGCCAACTCGCCGCTGAGCGCTTCGTGAAATAGATCGCGCAGCTTCGGGTCAAGGAGTGCCGGATCATTCTGACTGAGCCCACGCGTCGCGGCAAGCATCATCATACAGAAGACGAAGCACATTGGCGTTACTAAATGATTCTTCATGTTCACCTTCGATTGCCTGTGAATGTCCGCATCGCCTACACCTCGTAATCCACTACTCTCTTTTCGGACTTTACTTTTCCGATGAACTCCACAACCTTCACGTGCGCGGAATGATTTTGGTATGAGCGAAGATCCTCCATCCTCGGGAATTCCGAATACAGTACAAGATCGGCGGCATCAACGCTTGCATCAAAGTTTATCCCGACCTCAAACACATCGATCTCCTTGATGCTCCCTCGCAATCCATCGAACAGCGATTTTGCTTTCCGTAGGTTTTCTTCTTTCGATGCGCCCTCCGCAGATTCTTTGAAGCGCCAGAAGACGATGTGTTTGATCATCGCTCTTGTCCTTTGTATCCCGGACCACGGACAACGCGGCCGGGTGTTGCACCGGTATGATCACCGTCGTCCAACACGACCGTTCCATTGACGAGGACATATTTCATTCCTTTGGCAAACTGATGAGGCTTGTCGTACGTCGCCTGGTCCGCGATCGTTTCCTCATCGAAAATTGCAATGTCCGCATATGATCCTGTTTCGAGAGAACCGCGCTTCTTGATATGCAGGTTCTTTGCCGGAAGTGACGTCAAGCGGCGAATTGCCTCCTCAATCCGAATCACTCCTTCCTCTCGAACATACTTGCCGAGGAGGCGTGCGAAATTTCCATAGGCGCGCGGATGCGGATTCGACTTCATGAACACACCTTCCGGCGCCATCGATTCTGCATCTGAAACGAAACTCATGAATGGAAGCGCGATTTTCTTCTTTATGTTTTCTTCCGACATCAGGAAGTACACAGTCGAGACACGACTATCGTCTTCGATGACAAGATCCATTGCAGTCTCTTCGGGACTTGTTCCGCGCATCGCGGCCACTTCCGCCAACGTCTTCCCGGTTAGCGGTTTGAGTTTTTCTGACTTGAATCCAACAAGCAGAACATTTTCCTCACTTCCCGCAGCCAGATAGAGGTTCTCCCATTTGTCTGTTGGGGTTTTCATTTCAGTCAGAACGCGGTTACGAATCGCTTTGTCCTGCAATCGTTCACGCCATCGCTCCAACCCACCCTCCTGTACCCAAGGCGGCATCGCCGCATCCAGGCCGGTTGCGCCTGCGGTGTAGGTGTACATATCGGTCGTAATCTGCAATCCGGAAGCGCGTGCAGCTTCGATCTTTGCAATCGCCTTGTCAAGTTTGCTCCAGTTCGATTTTCCCGCGGCTTTGAAGTGGTAGACTTCGGCGCGGATATTGGCTTCGCGGGCGATCGTAAGGAACTCATCGAGCGCTTCCAGAAATCTGTTTCCCTCGCTCCGGATATGCGAGATGTACATGCCATCATATTCTGCAGCAACTTTACACAACTCCACAAGCTCATCGGTCTTGGCGTAGAATGCCGGGGCATAGATCAGTGATGACCCGACCCCAAGTGCCCCCTCCTCCATTGCAAGGCGGACAAGGTCTTTCATGCGCTCCAGTTCCTCGGGAGAGGGAGGACGATCTTCTTCTCCCATCTCATGGATGCGGACGGTCGTTGCACCGACAAACGAGGCGACGTTCGGCGAAACGCCTTTCGTCACAAGATACTCAAGGAACTCGCTCAGCGTTGTCCAGGCGATGTCGTACTTCAGATCTCCCTGCCGTCGTTTTCCTTCCGCCTTCATGGAATCGTTCAGCGGCCCATCCGACCATCCTTCGCCAAACACCTCCAATGTCACGCCTTGTCGAATATCGCCCTGCGACTTTCCGTCAATGATTAACGATTCATCCGCCCAGCTCAACATATTGATGAAGCCCGGCGCGACGGCGAGGCCGGTGGCGTTGATCTCCCTGCGGCCCCGCGCGTTCGTGATCCTTCCAACCACCGCAATCGTATCAGCATTGATTGCGACATCGCCCACGAATGGAGATGAGCCATTCCCATCATAGACGGTCCCGCCGCGTATGATGATATCAAAGTCCGGCTCCTTGCCACACGACTGGACGAGTATCGAAACAAAGGCGACAAATGCCAAACCAAGAGCAGTTTTCCGGAGTAATTTCATCTTACAACTCCAATTGGAAAAAGAACGTAAGGAGAATCAGCCTTTGTATCATGAGCGACGAGATCCTTGCAGGTTGAAACGATGCGTTCGTTGGGTGAGGAAAATACGGCGAGCCGCGTGGTGATTCCTGTTTCGAATATAGCAGATAATCACAATTCGTGCAAGCTGGAAGCCTACAGAATCAACTCTCCTTGCAATACCAATACCGCAGACCCTCCGACTTTTACAGCGTGGATGTCATTCCTCGGGCCAACCACTTCCACATTTGCGATGCCGGGACGATGCATCCAATGACCCTGTTCCGCGTTAAATATCGGTGTCTCCAACAACCCGTAATGCCACAGGAAGGCGGCCATGCCGCCTGTTGCAGAGCCCGTAAAGGGATCTTCCAGAGTATCGGGCGGGACACCGAAATGTCTGGCGAACGTCCGACCGGCAGGTGTCGCTCCGGAAAGACAGAAGAGGTGCGGACTGAAGAAGTCGGATGACTTCTTGTACTGTTCATACGCGGCAACGTTCATGCGCGCGCGGCGGAGGGCGTTCAAGCCTTTCACAGGAACCATGAGCTGCGGCGTTCCCGTGCTGACCGTTTGAACCTGCGCATCCGGTAGCAAGTCGTCTTCAGTAAGATGGAAGAGTGGCATGACTTCGGAAGGCTGATGTTTCGTGAGGAACTGAGGCTTCAACTGTGTCATGGTGATGAGGCGGACTTCCTTCTTGCTGGAAGTTATCTCCACCTCAATTGGCCCTACATTCAGTTGGAGAGTGATGAATGTCTTTTCGCCGGTGAGCTTCACCCGGCCGGAAGAAACGAGTCCAAACGAAGTCGCGATGGTGGGATGGCCTGCCATTGGAATTTCTTCTGCGGGAGTAAAGTATCGAACTCTGGCAGTTGCCGTGCTTGATTTGCAGACAAACGCCGTCTCGGAAAGATTCATTTCCCGCGCAACCGCCAGCATCGTCTCGTCTGTCAATTCATCCGCATCGAGAACAACGGCGCAAGGATTACCACCGAGAGGACTGGTAGTAAAGGCATCAACCTGGAGAATCGGGTAGCGGGGCATGGATACCTTCAACTAATATTATCGAAGATTCAACTAGTTGTTCTCAGACCGAAAGACCTCGTTCCCATCGACAAACGTGGACATCACCTTTGTGTTTTCGATCTCAGCCGGATCGATCGTGAAGATGTCCCTATCAATCACTATGAAATCGGCAAACTTGCCAGGAGCGATTGATCCCTTCACCTTCTCCTCAAAAGCTGCATAGGCATTATTGATGGTGTACGCCTTCAAGGCATCTTCGACCGAAATCTTCTGCTCCGGGAACCAGCCACCGGGATTTTTTCCGTCGGTGGTTCGCCGTGTCACAGCAGCATAGATGCCGAGAAACGGGTTCAGCGGCGCAACGGTCCAGTCGCTACCGAAGCATATCCGAACGCCAGCATCGAGGAACGACTTGAATGCGTACGTTGACTTGCACCGTTCATGACCGATGCGACTCTCTGCCCACCGACCGTCGTCAATAGCATGGTAAGGTTGTACGGAGGCGATCACACCAAGTCTCGCAAAGCGCCTGAAGTCCGATGGTCTGATATGCTGTGCATGTTCAATGCGAAACCGTCTATCCCACTGAGGATTGTTGCGTATGATTCTCTCGAATAGATCGAGCATCAGGCTATTCGCACTATCCCCGATCGCATGGATCGAAAGCTGCATCCCCGCCTTATCGGCCGCGTCAGCCCATCGTTCGAGACGGCCATCAAGTATGATATCGCTTGGCAGTCCACGCGTAGTGGGGTCGGAGTCGTATGGCTCGAAGAATAACGCTGTCGAGGAACCGAGAGAACCGTCTGCAAATGCTTTCAGCGAACCGGTGCGAATCCAATCGTCGCCATCCCCTGCTTTCATCCCATCTTTGACCAGCTCGTCTGTCATGCCGATAGGCAACCGGCAATACATGCGCGCTGTCAGCTTCCCCTGCTCTTTCAGTTTGCGGTAGGTCTTCAGGTGAGAAGAGAATGACATATCCTGAATACTGGTAAGCCCGTACTTTCGTGCTTCGGCAAGCGCAAGCTCCGCCGCCTCCATCAATTCCGGATCAGATGGATCGGGCATGTGGCGATAGACGTACGACATCGCTTCATCCTTGAGAACTCCTGTAGCTTCGCCTGTCTCCTTATCCCGGACGATCGTTCCGCCGGGAGGATCGGGCGTCTCTTTGGTGATTCCTGCAAGTTTCAACACGAAGCTATTGGCAAGTGCCATATGGCCGTCGTACCGGCTCACAAACACCGGTGTGCCTGGCGTGTATCGATCAACCAGTTCCTTTGTTGGAAGATTTCCTCCCGGCCAGTTGTCATGATCCCAGTCGCCGCCTGTCATCCACCGGACAGGATACTTCTCCGCCCTCTCCTTGATTCGGGCAGCAAACTCCCCCTCCGTCTTTGCGTCCCGTAAGTCGACACTCTGCAGTTGAAAACCGCCGCTCAGGAAATGCGTGTGGTTGTCGATGAGCCCGGGAAGGATGCGCTTTCCTTGTGCGTTGATAACCCTAGTGTTCTTGCCGATCCAATGCATGGTCTCTTCGGTTTTTCCGACAAGAACGAATTTTCCATCTTTCACCGCGAATGCCTCTGCGGATGGATTTGCTTGGTCACCAGTCCAGATTCTTGCATTGATGACAACAAGGTCAGCGCTTTGTGAAAAGGTCAAGGAGATGGAGAAGACGAGCAGACAGCAGCAAAGCAGATGGTTCTTCATACGTTCCTTAGGTTGGTAAATCTGAATATGCTCACGAGCCAAAAAGTCCTTTTTCCTGGGCTTCCTTGAGCTGAATTTCGAGATAATCCCACAACGCCTGGCACCCTGCTTCGATTTGGGGTCTGACCCGCTTCACCACGCGCTCGTAACTGATGCCATTCTCCCGCCAGCTTTGTCCGTTATTGGCGAGATTCAGAATTACCGGCATCGCACGGTCCACGGCGTTCGCAAAACGGGACTCGGGAGTGTCGCCCGACTCAAACTCTTGCCACAGTGCTAGATAATCGTCCGACTGCTTCTGTGGTAACTTTCCGAAGATCCTCTTCACCGCTTTCAGCTCTGCCGCCTTGCGCTCCTCCCAGCCCCCCTCCACGAACGCCATTGTGTCTCCGGTGTCAATCTCCCCGATATCATGCACGAGAAGCATGGCGATCACCCGGTTCATATCAACTGCAGACTCTGCATACTGAGCAAGCGATGTTGCAAGAAGCGCGATTTGCCAACTGTGTTCTGCCGGATTCTCAAACCGATCAAGTCCGCGCACGCGAATCTTGCGCGTCACTTTCTTGAGCTTGTCAATTTCCAGTATGAAGTCGATGATCTGTTGCAAAGTGCTAACAATGACTTCTTTTTTCGCCTAACATACTCCCTCCAGTCTTCGTGAGATGGCACCAGAATGCAATTGAAGACCAAACTCTCGATCTGTTTTCTGAAAGAGCACACTGATATTTGCGACAATAAAATTCTCGAAGTAGTTCGACTTACTCTTGAAACAAGATGGATACGCTCTAATCAACCCAAGATGCGACAGGTTTGGGCTTTCATGATACCTGATCTTCTTCAGCATGGAAGAATACTTGCGCCACAATGTTCTGTAGTCTTCGAGAGACCATCTATTCACGTGGCTGAAATCTATGGTATCCAAACCCTGCTGGGTCGCGAAGTCGTTGATTGTATTTTGCGTGAACAGGAACTGGCAATAGGGCACGGTAATTGAACGATACGCATGTTCACCAAACGGTGAGTAATACAGCGGACCAAACTCCAGATAGACATAACCTCCTACTTTGACCACCCGGATTGCCTCCCGCAGTACATCCTCCGGGGAGTCAAAATGCTCAAAAGAATCATAAGAAAAAACAACATCAAAGCTCTCGTCTGTGAATTGCAGGTTAGCGGCATTCATTTGAAGGAGCTCCACCCCCTCACGCGATGCCCGCTCATCAAACCCCGTATCCCTGTTGTCAATTGCGGTTGCCTTCTTTCCTTTGCGGCAGAGGCAACAACTTACCATACCGTCCCAGCATCCGAGTTCAAGAAAGGAAAGTGCTTCCCGGGTTCCAGGTAATCGAAGAATTTGTTGGGACCTTTCCCTTCCTCTGATTTCAACTGTCTCTGCGTCGTACCCATATTCGGGGAGAGGCGGGTACCGCTCCTGGAGTTTCTTCAGAGCATCCAGATCAAGGTACGAAGGTGATTCAGATGCCGCCGCAAATATGCTTCGGGTTCTTAGTCTTTCTGGGGTCCGAAGGATATTCAACAATAATTGGAGAATTCGAACAACACTCGCAGGAATAATTCGCTTTATGAATGATCTAATCCGAAATCTCATGTCGGAGTGTTTCTGCGGAGTTCGATTCCTGTCCAGTGGATTCTCGAAAATCTTTTTGTTTCATCATGCAACACATCCTTAACAAAAATATACTCCCCAACCACTGAAAGCGCAAGAAGCGAAGAACGGTAAGAACTCAACAGAGATGAAAGACTGGTCTCACGCCGAATAATTGTCACGGTTGGTGCGTTTTTGAATACTGCCACAACGCCCGATCTATAATTCGCATGTTGAGCCCTGTCCGACGTGCAAGGGTTCGACAATAGTCACAGTACTCCGACCAGAAATCAAAAGTGTATTGTGGTGGCTTATCGAAGCCCAGAGACCAGAGAGCGCGGAAGTCCAGGATAGGGTGCTTTTTCCGGTCACAGAAGTGAAGGAACACGCTCGCAGTAGGCCAACTGACTCCCGCAAGAGAGAGCAATGCCGCAATCTTTAACCGGTCGTCACTCGCCGCAAATGCTACCGCGGACGCCTCCTTGACAAGGCGCGCCGAATTGGACTCGCATCGCGGTTGTGTGCGTGGAGTTTTCCAATGGCAGATATCGAGGAACTCCTGCTTCGTGAGATAACCTCGCAACCGAACCCGCTTTCCGATACGCTTCATCTTGTCGTCATCGGGATATGCGTACCGTTTCGCCCATTCGGCAATCTGGGTCACCGGAAATCGTAATCGAAAGCGTGTCATTTCGGAATATGCCTTAATTTGTTCTGCGCATGGTCTGTATCTTGATCCCTTTCCCAGCATTCCCGGGGATGCACAGCAGGTCCATGACAAGACCCGGTTGAACGGGGCGGCAGTGGCGACACTTCAATCCAAAACGGACATGAGTGATTTGTTATTTGCTGTGCACTCATCGATCTCGTCGACCCTCAAGCAAGACCGTCCATCGCTCTACCCGTTTGATTCTCAGCAGGTCGACCTTGCTCCAAGGATCCGCTGCCAAGCGTGTTCGGATAGCCTCCTCGTCTTCCGCATCGACTACCAAGAGGATTACCCTCCCCTCGCCGAGCGGTCCTCCGAGGACAACGAACCCTTCAGTTGCAAGAGCATTCATGAAAGCAGCATGCTCCTCCCACAACTCCTGCTCTCGCATAGGTCGCGAAGGATCCCAAGCCATACCCTGTACACGTTCCACAGCGTAGTACATCAACTTTTCATGGGTTCATAACATTGTTAACATGTTGCACGTATCGTGTTGTAGCGCGGCATGTCGTTAACCGGAATATACTCCGTGAGGAATAAATGAGTAGGCAGCGTGAGCGAACTTGCTCCACCCTCAATCGAAGAGGAGTGAACTCAAAATCGTCCACCCACCGCGATTTCCTGAATTGCCTCACCGGAAATTCCTGTCACAGCAGGAACATAGAACTTGATGGCGTTGTTAGACGGATTGTGGCTTCTCCAGATTGAGAGTGAAGGCAATGCGATTCCCAAAGAATGTTTTCTCCTTGAATCCCACAGCATCAGCGAGCCGAAGCACGGTGCCACGACTTTGAAAATGAGGATCGAAAATAATCTCGGTGACGGACAATATGCCGCCGGATTTGAGAGCAGCAAAAATCTCTTTGAGCGCGGCTCCCCGATCGGGAATCTCGCCCAATACTGTTACCAGTAGGGCTCTGTCAAATCGATTGCGCTCCAGTTTGCCCTCT
>QKGJ01000351.1 GCA_003251275.1 Ignavibacteria bacterium | reverse complement strand
ACAATACAGAGCCAATACACCTGCGAAAAATGTAGCAGGACGACGGAACGTTTGACTTGTTGCGACCGTACAACAACGAGATCAAAGGGGTGGCGATGGGTGAATAATGACTGGGTTTAATGCTTTTGGAATTCTTGTCGGGATTGTCACCGCCTTGGGAATTCACATCATTCTTGACCAGAACGCGTATTAAGTACTTGACTTAAGAAAATGGTTCCATTAAATTAACGGAATTGAAAGACCCATTTAATACTTTACTTTAAGTCCCGGCATAGAGTTTGTATGATTGTGAGAGCGCTTTTGACAAGCTTGCTGATTGGACTGGTATTTGGGCAAGTCTTTGCACAACCAGTCCAGAATCTCGGTGAGGAACAAGATTATGCTTTTGGTTATGGCCTACACAAGGATGGGCAATACCAACTAGCCTTGACGCAACTTGAGAACTTCCTGGAAAAGTACCCGCAAAGTGGGAAACGAATGGAGGCATTCTTTCTGATCGCCGAGTGTCTGTACCGCCTCAAAAAGACTGGTCCGGCGATCGCTCGCTATGAAAACTTTCTAAAGGATTTCTCGGGAAGCAGTCTTGAGGACAAGGCTCTGTTCAGGATTGGGGAGATCTACTACGCAGAAAAACAGTATGAGAAAGCTGCGCAGAAATTCACAACCCTCACATCTGCACACGAGTCCAGTGAGCTTGCCGGAGAGGCTGCCTATTGGGCCGGCGATTCTTTTTTCAAACTTGAAGATCTCCAAACTGCCAAGAAATACTATACGCTTTCGTATGAGCACTATCCGAAGAATCGGCTTGCAGACTACGCCCTTTATTCCATTGGCTGGGCGTACCAGAAAAAAAATGAATACAGCATTGCGATGGAGAGTTATCAATCCCTGCTCTCGAGGTTCCCTTCCAGCGAACTGATATCGGCGTCGCAAGTCCGCATCGGTGAATGTTATTTCTATCGCAAAGAGTACCGTAAGGCAATTGAAACACTTAAGACGAACAGAAAAAAGATTACCGACCGGAACGAACTGGCGGAGGCCGATTATCTCATCGGCGAGGCATACTACAATCAGGAGGATTACTTTAACGCACTTCTCACATACGAGCAGTTTCTCAAAGACCATCCCAATCATAAATTGGAGAGAGAGGTTCGATACGCTCTCGGATGGACATTCCTCAAAGAGAACAACCTGGCAAAGGCCCAAAAGATCTTTGGAGAGCTTGGAAATGGCATTGATGCAGTAGCGCATGCAGCCCAGTTTCGAGAAGGGGTGGTGCTGAAGATGGAAGGGAGAAGGTCCGAGGCGGCACAATCGTTCCGTGAAGCGGTGTCCCGATGGGAGCAAGGAGAGTTTGCGGATAACGCGCTATACGAGATCGGCATTCTCGCGTATGAGGACAAGGACTACAAGCGGGCACAGGAGTTATTCGGGCGGGTTGCACGAACTTATCCGCGCGGCGACGTTGCCGGGGACGCATACCGCATGTCCGGCGAAGCTTTCGTACAGCTCGGAGAGTTTCAAAAAGCTCAAAAGGAATTCAGCGAGGCGATTGATACAAAGGGAGCGTCTGACGATGTGGTGGCAAATGCACTTCTTCAGGAAGGCTGGACGTTGTTCAAGTTGAAGAGGTATGATGACGCGACCGGACGGCTGAACACGTATGTCAGGCGATTCCCATCTCATCGCAGAATGGATGAAGCATATTTTTGGCTTGGTGAAGCTTATTTCCAGTCAAATTCATTTAAGGCCGCATTGGCAAACTACTCCAAAGTTCTTACCTCCTATCCCAAAAGTGAGAAATATGTTGATGCCCTTTATGGAAGTGGATGGACATCATACCGGATGAGTGATTTCAATTCGGCGGCGAGACAGTTCGAGCAGATTACTGAAAAATACCCGAGGAGCAAATATTCTTTCGACGCATATCTCAGGCTGGGAGATTCGTTTTACGAGATGAAGTCGTACCAGAAAGCCGGCGGTGTCTATCGGACGGCAATTCGATTGTTTCCGCAGCAGGAGGGAATCGATTATGGCTATTATCAGTTGGGACAAGCATTGGTGAGGAATGATCAGCACAAAGAGGGTATCAATGAATTTCGGAACTTGATCACCAGGTTTCCTCGATCGGAATACGCGGATGACGCTCAATACGGTATCGGCTGGGTGTATTTTCAGCAAAAGGAATACGGGTCTGCGATCAAGGAGTTTCGAACTGTCATTGCCAAATACCCACAAAGCACGCTTCACCCTAAAACATTGTACAGCATAGGGGATTCATACTACAATTTGCAGGATTATACAAGCGCAATATCGGCCTACAAAGAGATACTTCAAAAGTACCCGACCAGCGTCTTTGCATCCGATGCGATCAACGGAATTCAGTATTGCTATTCACTGCTCGGCAAGGATGATGAAGCAGCGCGAACCATCGATGAATTCGTTCGTGCCAATCCCCAAACTCCGATGGCAGACAAACTGTTGTTCAAGAAGGCTGATCTCTCGTATGGGAATAAAGACTACACGAAGGCAATTCAAGGATACGAAGAATTTCTTCGAAAATATCCAAATAGCCCGCTGACCGCAGACGCGTACTATTGGATTGCAAAGTCAAACGTTGGTCTGAAGAAGCTGGATGAGAGCGTCCAGGCATTTCAAACCGTCATCACAAACCACCCCTCAAGCAGCGTTGCTCCGATTTCCATGCTCGAGCTCGGCCAGCTTTATGCCTCAATTGAGAGGCATGCCGAGGCGGTGAAGGTCTTCGACGGAGTGAAGGAGAAATTTCCAGGGACTGAGTCCGCCATTCAGGCGAGCTATGAAAAAGGAACCTCTCTCTTGACCTTGGGCCGGCAGACGGATGCGCTCGAGGAATACAAGCGGACGGCAACTACATCTAAGGGAAAGCTCTTTGGCGACAAGTGTATCATTTCCCTCGGACTTATTTTCCGGGATCAAGGTCGGCTCGACGAGTCGTTGAGAAATTTTCAGGATGTTGCCTCGAGACGGACAGACGAGGTGGGAGCAGAGGCTCAATATCGGATTGGAGAAACTCAATTCCTTCAGAAGGAATATGCTAAGGCTGCGACATCATTATTGCGGGTAAAATACGTCTATCCCTCGTCGGAAGATTGGATTGCACGATCGTACTTGAAAATGGGAGAAGCCTACGAACAAAATTCTGAGAAGGGAAAAGCGAGAGAGGCATATCAGATCGTTCTCCGATCCCATGACAATGATCAATTCGGACAGGAAGCCAATCGAAAGCTGAAGGAGTTAAGGTGAAGAAGCTCTCTCTGTTTTTGTTCCTGATGTGCTTGTCGGCCTTTTCCACAGGAAGTTTGGCGCAGGGCAAGAAGGAGCCGGAAAGACGAGACATTGTCGTTCCCATTGACTCGACGATACAGGGGAAACAAAAACTCCCGTCAATTGAATTGCCTGAGTTTTTGATCACAGGGAAGGAAACAATTGATCTTCCGGAGTTTAAGAAATCCGCGCCAGACGATAAGGTGCGGGCGGTGGGTACCGACAACCGAAACTCAGGGAATCGTGAGGCAGAACGCGTTACTCTTGGTGCTTCAAGAAAGGAACAAGTAAACCTTTCTTCACCCACGGGAGGACAAAACGGAAGAGTGGAGGCGGGATACGGCTCATATACGACTCCATATTTTCTTGGTTGGTTTGGTCGGGCCAACGCCAATGGTGACTTTCTTCTTCGTGCAGGATATGAATCAAGCTCAGGACATATTAAGAACTCGGATTACCGGCGTGGGTCAGGATTGATCCGCGGCGGCATACAGCTGTCGGATGACTTTGCGATTGCTCCAGGTGGAGATGCACGCGGAAGTATCGAATTTGTTGCCGACTCCTACCGGCCATACGGGTCGAATCGCCCCGCCAGACAACGGACACTCAACACATTTTCTACAGGTATTTCTCTCTCTTCCGATCCTGGTGAAGCCTTTCACTACAATACCGGCCTGTACGTCAAAGGGAGTTCACTGAGCGATTCGCTGAAAGCAACCCAGACCCAACTCGGTGTGGAATTCAACGTTCAGCAGTACCAACGCGAGCTTCGACTCCTTGGTTCTGCCGCGATATGGCTGGGATCGTTCTCGTCGCCCTTACCCCACGAGACCCCCTATTTCGCACAGGTGAGGATTGGCGCCCAGTACAATTTTTCTTCCGCTATGGATATCGCCGGAGGGGCATCCCTCTACGGGTTTCGTGGTTCCGATACAAAGAATATCGGTCGGGTTCTTCCCGATCTAACGCTTCGAATTCGTCCCGCCTCCGGCTTGTCTCTTGTAGCGGCTTTTCAACCGCGTGTCGAGAACACTTCGCTCAAGGAATTAGTGAGTTCGAATCCGTACCTGCGGGTGGATGCACAAATCCGCCAGACTCAAGTCCTTCAATCATATCTCCTTGGCGGTGGCATTGATATCAGTTCAAACGTGAGGGCGAGCTTTGCGTTTCGATCCGAGAACGTGCAAGATCATCCCATTCCTTCCGATTCAGCACAGGAGGGTCTATGGGGCGTCGCATATTTCGGAACCAGCACAACAAGATCAATTGACGGCGAACTCTCTCTCAGGGTTTCCGATGCCGACTATCTCGGAGTGTCTGTTTCCGTTAGGGATTCGAAGAATTCGGAAACAGGGAAGGTGCTTCCGTATTATCCATCCGTGGTTATCTCGGCCGTGTATTCGTATGTTCTTCCGTTTGATCTTAAGTGCTCAGTGACTGGGGAGTTTCTTTCTGGCCAGTATGCTGATGTAGAAAATCGACGTTTATTGAAATCGATTCCGGTTCTCGGATTTAGCGCGGAATATTCCATTGTCAAGGGGTTGAGCGCACTGCTGTCATTCAAAAACATCACCAACAGTAATCAGATTCGATTCGAAGGATACAAAGGACGACCATTTACTGCGTCCCTCGGCGCTGCCTATTCGTGGTGACGATTGTTCTGTTTTTCCATGGAGAAAATAGTACATTACCAGAAGTGAAGGCGCATAAGAAAGCCGCATAGTAACCATCATCGAAGGAGGACCTCATTATGCCAAAACTGAATCTCAAAGATGAGAATCTGGACGATACCGGATCGTTCAACGTTGATTCTCCGGCTCCACCAACCCTGCGTGATGTAGGTGGTTCAGGAGGGGGACTCTCCCCAATACTTCAGGTGCTCATCGCCGTCATTGTATTAGGTGGAATCACCTTTGCCCTGAACTATTTTGGGGTCATTCATTTGTGGGGAAAGAAACAGCCGACACTGACAAGCTCGTTGCCGGAACCGCTGCCCCCGGTGATTGAGGAACAGGTTCCGGCCCAGACAGAAACCCCGGCAATCACAGAAGCGCAACAGCCGAACAAACAACCGACGGTCCCAATTACCAAACCAACTCAAACTAAACCGCCGGAATTAGGCACCGGACAATTCACCGTGCAGGTGTCTGCCTGGCAGAGCAGATCAAAGGCCGATGCAGAAGTTGCAAAACTTGTCGAGGCGGGTTTGCCCGGTTTCGTTACCGAGGATTTTGTGGGGGGATCAACATGGTACCGCGTTCGTGTGGGACGGTACGGAAGTCGTCAGGAAGCGTCGCAAGAACGGGAACGTCTGCAGCTTATGTTGGCTGACCAACTGTGGGTAGCGCAGGTTTCAAAATAAACCTTTACAACAGGGGTTCCAATGAATCTTTTTGATATGTTCATGAAGGGTGGAATCATTATGTATCCCATCCTGCTCTGTTCGATACTTGCGGTGTATATTAGTATCGAGCGAATCCTCGTCCTGAGAAAAGCTCAGCTGGATGTTGGACAATTCATGATGAAGCTGAAGAGCATTTTCCAGAAGGGGGACGTTGCCGGCGTCCTGACTTTCTGCTCCCAAAAAGACGCTCCGATCGCCAACATCATTCGTCATGGCATCGTGAAGCATGATCAGGGAGACGAGAAGGTGCGACAGGCAGTGGAGGATTCGGGCCGGGCGGAGGTGTATCACCTCGAGAAACGGCTCTCGATCCTTGCAAGTATCGCTGGTATTGCACCAATGCTGGGATTCCTGGGAACCGTCAGCGGTATGGTGTCCGCCTTCCAACGCATAGAAGGGCTTGGCGGAATTGTGAATCCTTCGGATTTGGCCGGAGGAATATGGGAAGCACTGCTCACCACCGTGTTCGGACTGGTCGTCGGTATTATCGCATATGCGCTGTATAACTATTTTGTGACGCGGGTGAAGCGCTTTGTCCACGAGATGGAAGTGACAACAACAGAGTTTTTGGACCTCCTTCAGAAACGAGACCCGGTTCCCTCCAGGGAAGGCAAGCCACTCGATCAAAGCACATCCCAGATGGCATATCAGGAAGATGAATACTTCCGGAGAAAGTAGGAGACACTATGCGGTTTCAAACTGACAATCAGCTTCTGTCGGTGTTCAGCTTCTCATCACTTACCGACATCGTGATGTTGCTCCTGATCTTCTTTCTGATTTCCAGTTCCTTTGTAATTCAACCCGGGATCAAGGTTGCTCTTCCCAAGGCAGAAACAGGGGAAACTCAATCGGAGCGCAATGTAACGATTACGCTGACCGAGAAGGGTCAGGTCTTTATGAACAACGAGCAGGTCACGCTCGACCTTTTGGGACAGAAATTGGCCGCGGCGCTGAACAGGGACCGGGACCAAGTAGTTGTGATCAAAGCCGACAGAACAGTGACGCTCCAAAACACGGTACAGGTTATCGATGTTGCAAAGGCGGTTGGGGCACAACGATTCATGATTGCAACGCAACCGCTCAGTGGACAATAACATACCATGACCCTCAAACGAGAGGACATACAAGGCTGGGCAGGTTCCATACTCCTCCACATTCTACTTGCGATCATTTTCTTGATCTGGCACGTGGAGAATATCACAACGGAGCCTGAATTTCTTGAAGTAACGTGGGGCGCAATAGTGCCTGTGGTGAAGCCCGCAGTTCCGCAACCTGCCGCCTCGTCTTCCTCGGGCGCGACAGTCACCCAGACCAATCCGGCATCGAAAAATCTGGACCTTCCAGAACGAAGATTTCTCGTGGAGAATGAAGATCTTCTTGCCTTGAATCCTCAGAAGAAGCTCGAAGCGGAAGATCACAATCCGGCTACACATACGAGAATTTCTGAAGGAGGAGGCAGTGAAAAAGAGAGGGGATTTGCCGCAACTACTGGGGAAAGAGATCGTTCGTTGAACCCCAATTCGGGGGGCGAAGCGATGAATGTTGGCGGACCGGGAATTGCGGGGTCCTCAGGCTCGGATATCAGCAACGCCGTTTCGTACTCAATGACATGGAGTGACGGCGGGACAAGGAAGAAAATCAGTGGAAATCTGCCGACTTACCCGGAAGGAGCGAATGTGGAGGCGCAGATAAAGATACAGGCGGTTGTGCAGCCCGACGGGGGAGTCAAGATAGTAAAACCTGCCCAAAAGGGGAATACGAGATTGGAGGAAGCTGCGCTGAAGGAAGTCCGCCTCTGGAAGTTCGAGCGACTGAGAGCTTCAGATCCTCAACGAGAACAAACCTGCCTGATCACTTTCAATTTCAAGCTGCGGTAGGGTCTACCGTTCCTCATCAGACCGAATCTTCTTGTCATCAGAAAAAAAGAAATAATAGAAGATTCCTTCTGCAATTGTCAGCAGAAGGAGTGACACCGCATCTCTGTCCAGGTAGGTGCCAAATCCCTCCGGGTCAAGGAACAGCTTGATAAAGAAAGAGGAGATGGACCACCCGACAAAAAAAATAAGGACGAAGAAGAACACCGCAAGAAATCCCTCGCGAATTCCCTCTTCCTGGTAACGTTGCGTGAAGGTCGCTGCGACAGCAACTGTATGAAGGTAGAAGACGAGAAGCGGTACCATCGCGTTAGTCCACTTCCTTTGTCGCGAACGAAGCCCGAATGGTTCGCAACAGTATCTTGATATCGAAGGCCAGAGACCAGTTTTCGATGTAGTACAGATCGTATCTTATTCTTTCATCAAGAGAGGTATCTCCGCGCAGCCCGTTGACCTGTGCCCAGCCTGTCACTCCTGTTTTCATCCTGTGGCGATCAAGATATTTTGGTACCTTCGTTCGAAACTCTTCCACATACCGGGTCCGTTCGGGACGCGGGCCCACCAAACTCATGTCACCCCGCAGAACATTAAAAAGTTGCGGGAGTTCATCAAGGCTTGTCTTGCGTAGGATGCTACCGAGGAAGGTCCTCCGTGGGTCATTCTGGACTCCCAGGCCGGCGCGATCATCAAACTGCTCTGAACCATGTTTCATCGATCGGAACTTATACATCGTGAATTCTCGCTCATCGAGGCCTATTCTCTTCTGTTTGAAAATTGCAGGGCCCTTTGAAGTAATCTTGATCAGTGCCATCAGGGTTATCCAGAGGGGAGAAAGGAGAATGAGAGCGGTAGCAGAGACGAACACATCGAACGCGCGTTTGGTTACTCTTCCCCAGAGAGTCAATGGAATGCTCTTCAGCTTGAGGAAAGGTATTCCCTCCAATTCTTCAACGCGCACCTGGTTCGTCAGAAGTTCAAGCATGTCGGGCACCATCAGGAACTCAACGTTGATTCCTTCACATTCATTGATAACTTCGAAGAGACGGTGATGCTCGGTTCCAGCCACCGCTATGAAAACTGTTTCAATCCTTTCATTCCGAATATATTCCGGCGATTCCTCCAGAGTGCCAAGGCGTCGAAGTCCAGATGGTTCTGCATTCACCGTCCATGGATGGTCTGCGAAATACCCGATTATTTGGAAACCAAAAGACCGATGGTGATGAAGCTTTTGAAAAATATTGGTTGATGTTTTTTCGGCGCTGCCTATGATCACTGCCTTCTTCAGGTGTTTTCCCTTCCGGTACAGGCGCCGTTCAATCCATTGAACAGTCCCGCGGCCGGCCACAAGAAAGAGAATCGAGAACAGCCACAGGAACCCAAACACAACCCGGGAATAAGAGAACTCCCGGTAGAAGAAGGCTGCGCTCATAACGATCAACATTCCGAGGCTGACCACTTTTGCAATAGCGACAGCCTCGTCCGAGAGGTTGACGCTCCTCCGCGTTCGGTACATCTTCCGCGCATTAAAGAGCAACAGCCAGACGACCACTACAAAGATGGAGCCCTCCATATAGCCGCTCAATGGCGGTGCATTTCCGCGAACAAACCCAAAGGATTCAAATATCGTGGACTGAAATCGTATCCAGTATGAAATGAAGAAGGACGATTCGATGGCTATGGCGTCGAAGAGAACTGTGAGAAGGGGAATCAGAAGGTCCGCACCCTGGGACTCCGATGAGGACGATTGTGGATCCAGTGTTCTCAAACTGCTGACCCGGAGTTAGCCGTATATTTCACGTTCGACGAGTCCACAGATAATGTGAGCGATAGTGATGTGCCCTTCTTGAATTCTCTGTGTATCGTTTGAAGGAACAATTATCGAAACATCACACAGGTCCTTCATCGCACCTCCCTCTTTGCCGATAAAACCAATGGTGGACATTTTTCTCAATCGTGCGGCCTTCAGAGCCAGGTTGACGCTCTCGGACCTTCCGCTCGTGCTGATTCCGATGAGTACGTCTCCCTCGACACCAAGGGTTTCCGTTGCCCGTGCGAAAACATTGTCGTAACCCAGGTCATTTGCCCCTGCGGTCAACATGGAGCTGTCTGTCGTGAGAGCGATGGCGGGGATCCCGGGTCTCTTGATATTGGGATTCATACGAATTATGAACTCCGTCGCGATATGTTGGGCGTCGGCGGCACTCCCCCCGTTACCGCATAAAAGCAGTTTTTTCTTCTTATTCAGTGCCGTAATAATAAGATCCACGGCCTTGATGATTTTATCGGTGCAGTGTTCGAAGATTTTAGTTTTTGTCGCCGAGCTTGCTGCCAGTTCATCCTGAATATACGCCTGCCGTGCGAGTATGGTGACGGGTAGGTGTGCCATAATGTGCCTTTGTGTGTTGAGAAAAACTACTTGTGCATGAACGACTTTACCAAAGAAACCGTTTGGGCAAGAGCCTCGTCGAGTTTCTCTGCGTCTTTTCCACCGGCCGTGGCAAGATGTGCTTTTCCACCTCCACCTCCGCCAACCTTTTTTGCCATCTCTCCCACAATTTGTCCCGCTTGAAGTTTGTGTGATCGAATGAGGTCGTCAGTGACCACGCAAACAAGCGCTGCCTTTTCCTGAATAACCGAACCAAGAATCCCCACACCGCTTCCCAGGCGCGACCGAAGAATATCGCCGAGGTTCTTCAGTTCATCCATCGTTTCAGTTTCAAACCGGGCGGACACCACCTTGAAACCATTGACCGAGGTGGCATTCGCGACCAGGTCATCAATCCCAGGGGCAGCTTCGGTCACCTTGTGTTTGCTGAACTCTTTGCGAAGCTCGTTTGCTGTTCGTGTTGCTTGTTCCACTAACTGGAAAAGCTGGATGTTCTCACGCTCGATAAGCTCAATTGCCTGCTGAGGTTGGTTCGGAAGGGAAGGAATACGAATCTGCGGCCTTACTGTTGGCATAGGCGAGGTTCCCAACCTCTCCAATTCCCTTTGGAGTCTGTGGGCTTCCTCGACCAGTCGAGATAACTCGTCGGTCATCCGTTGATGCTCCTGCATTTTGCTCTGGATGAACCGCTGAATCCCTTCTCCAGTTATGGCCTCAATTCGACGTACGCCGCTGGCGATGCTCGACTCGGAAACAATTTTGAAGACTCCAATATCCCGCGTTTCCTTCACATGGGTCCCGCCGCAGAACTCAACGCTAAAGTGTTTGTCAATAAACACAACACGAACCAGGTCGCCGTATTTGTCACCAAAGAACATCTTTACGTTCGGGATTTTCCTGGCAGCCTCAATGGGCAGGTCGACCTCAGTTTGAATGGTGATGTTCTCACGAATCTTTGCGTTCACCATTTCCTCGATCGCACGAATCTCCTCGGGTGAAATCTTTCCAAAATGCGGAAAGTCGAATCGCAGATGGTCGGGTGCAACAAGCGATCCCTGTTGATGCACGTGTGTTCCCAGGACACGGCGAAGAGCTTCATGAACGAGATGTGTTGCAGAGTGGTTTCGTTGAATGTTCTGTCGTCGGTCCACCGTGACAGTTGCATGCACACGTTTTCCGACAGCAGGAGGCAATGGAGAATCTAGAATAAGGACCGATCCATTGATTCCTTTGCGTGTATCAACAACGCGGTAGGGTTGTCCTTCGATGGAAAGAATACCGGTATCACTAACCTGGCCGCCTGACTCCACATAAAATGGGGAATGCTCAACGACAACCGCGTTACCCTTCGACGCGAGGACAACGGTATCCGACTCCATTCGATCGTACCCCACAAATGTTGTCGTTACTCCGGCAGGAAGATCGACAGACGGTACGTTTCTTCCATAGATCGAGTCTGCAGCAATTGAACCACCCTTGCGTGAACGGTCACGCTGCTGATTCATTAACTTGGTGAACGAAGAGGTGTCGACGCTGAGGCCGCGTTCTGCTGCCATCAACTGAGTCAGATCCAATGGGAATCCGTAGGTATCGTATAGCTTGAATGCTTCCCCGCCGGGAAAAAGTCCTGAATGTGCTGAGGTGGCAACCGACTCAAAAATTTCCAGGCCCCGATCAAGAGTTGCATTGAATCCTTCTTCTTCCGCCTTAATCACCTTCTGGATATGTTCCAGTCCGCTTTTGATTTCCGGAAACACATCGCCCATGGATTCAACAACGGCGGGTGATATGCTAAAGAGAAAAGGTTCATGCATGCCGAGGTTCCGTCCGAAGCGTGCGGCGCGGCGAAGGATCCGACGAAGCACATATCCGCGGCCCTCGTTCGC
>QKGJ01000076.1 GCA_003251275.1 Ignavibacteria bacterium | reverse complement strand
CAAGCGACACAAGATCAAGTCCTCCGGCTGGAGGAATATTCAGACTATTCTTCATTTTTCCGTTTCCATGCTTGACATTTGTAGAAGTTGTTTATGTGAGAAGCCGGTAAAGAATCTGTCCGGCATTCTCAACCACCATCAAATCTCCGTTTTGTCGTGATCGCCAGGCATCAAGATCGATCGTACGATAGTCCCGAAAACCCAGATTGACTTTTCTGCACATCTCGTCAGAAATTGAAGTTGCCAGGGTTACGTTCACCCTCGGCTCCTCCTTCCCATTCTCAAATGTGCCTATACCTTTGACATTCGTGGAGTGCGCAAGAATCAGCTTGGGTTCATTGGCAAAACGATCCCACTGCTTCATGAAATAATCCCGCACATGATATCCAATGCGTCTGATCGAATCGCCGTGAGTGAAGGAGAGCTCCCGAATGTGTGGACCGTAGATAATCAACTCACCGCCCTCCTTCAGAACCGGTTCAAGTTTGTACATCGCTTTTCCGGCAACCCACATCTCTTCATAGATTGATGGGGTGATTCCAAGAATTTGCTTGTATGGTTTGTTGAGATAGGTAATGTGGAGTTTCGCTGAGTAATCCGCTGCTTGTGACCACGCAGCCTTCGGATCCCCCGCATAGAGACAAGCGAGTTCAAGTTTGTTATTAATTGTGAAGGCGAGACAGGTACGGGGAGTTTCCAAAAGCTCGACAGCCCGGTCGATCACCCTCCGTGTTGGCGTGTCTTTCGTCCCATTCACCACTGGATTGGTAATCACAGCCGCTAGCCAATGAAATGTTTCAATCACTTCCAACCCCGCAATTCCGGGGAAGAAGTACTTATTCCCTCCCGCAAATCCCATCGCTTCGTGGGTAACAACAGGCGATACGATAATAATATGATCATAGTCGACTGCTTTTCGATTAATCGTGACACGGAGATCCTGGCTGAAGAGTCCATCCGTCAGCTCGGACACCTCATCGGCACCAAGAGTTCCTAGCTGCACGAGGGCTCGTGGATTTTCATGCTCGTGATTGAAGAAGCTAACATTCCGGTATTCCGTCTGGTGTTCTTCCACTGTGATACCGACGTGATCGTAAATTCGCTGCACATTCATTGCCATGTGCGTTCCCGTGGCGATGAGGATATCCATGCACCTCACCCTCTTGCATAAAAGGTCCGCGAGAATATGGAAGAAGAAACCGATCGGCGCGTGGCGGGTGGTATCGGGAATCAGGACAAGAACACGTTTGCCATCAACGGGAAGATCGGCAACGGCCTCGGAGCAAATCGTCCTCACCTGGTCCGGGGTAAGAGGTTGTTCCAATGATCCTTTTCCTATTACAGTTTCCATCGTGAGGATAGGCTTATACTCCACCGTATGCTGAGAAACCACCATCGACAGGAAGCACCACGCCTGTCACAAACTCCGAGGCCGGCGAAAGCAGCCAGAGAACTGTCCCTGTTAGATCTTCGGGCAGGCCAAATCGTCCCATAGGGGTATGTTCAATTATCTTCTTCCCCCTCGCAGTCAGCTCACCGGTTGACTCTTCGGTCAGAAGAAAACGGTTCTGTTCCGTCAGAAAGAAGCCGGGTGCAATTGCATTCACGCGAATATCGCGTGAGTATTCCTGAGCCATGTGCACAGCCAGCCATCGCGTAAAATTGTTCACAGCAGCCTTCGCAGCCGAATACGCTGGAACGCGTGTCAATGGGTGGTATGCGCTCATGGATGAGACGTTTAGTATCACCCCCTGCTTTTCCTCTGCCATTCTCTTGCCAACCACCTGACAGGTAAGGATCGTACCCAGCAGGTTCAAGTCCGCAACATATCGCAAACCCTCCTCGTCGAGCTGGAAGAATGAATGCTCAGTGCTTGTCGTCGCCTTTGGGCTGTTCCCTCCCGCTCCATTGATAAGGCCGTCAATGCGTCCGAACGTGCGCACAATGCTTTGAGTTGCCTGTTCCACGGACGCCTTATCCAACACATCTCCGGCAAATGCAATGCATTCTCCCTTGGGGTGATTCACACTTTTGATAAGTTCTTTTGCTTTTGCAATATCACGAGAGATGAGTCCGATGCGCGCGCCGCAATCGGCGAGGGCCTTTACCATCTCCCTCCCCAGAACGCCGGTCCCTCCCGTTACAACGATCGTTCGATCACTCAGATCAGGTCTATATGAAAATTTACTATCCACAAGAATAACCCTTCTCTTTCTTGAACCACTTCTTGACTAGCCGGTCTATCCTTCACCTGCTCCTGAATCAGAACCCAAACAAGCCCGGTAACCAGAGACTCAATGCGGGAACATACGTCACAACCAACAGCGCAACAACCATCGCAATGAACATTGGAAGCAATGGCCTGATGACGCTGGCAATAGTCGTGTTGGCAATCCCGCAACCGACAAACAACACACTCCCAACCGGAGGGGTGCAGAGACCTATACAGAGGTTCATCACCATAATGATGCCGAAATGGATCGGATCAATCCCCAAACTCACAGCCACCGGAAGAAAGATGGGAGTAAAGACCAGCACCGCCGGCGTCATATCCATAAACGCTCCGACCGACAAGAGAATCAGATTGATGATCAGGAGTATAGCGATCTTGTTGTCGGTCAGTGCAATAAGCGACTCGCTGACGTTCTGCGGAATGTTCGTGTATGCGAGGATCCACGACATTCCCATCGATGTTGCGATTAGCAACATGACGACGGCCGTTGTTATCGCTGTATCCAGCAGTAACCGGGCAAGTTCTGAGAACTTCACCTCTCGGTAGATAATCACCGAGAGGACGAACGTGTACAACACGGCTATCGCTGACGCTTCGGTCGCCGTAAAGTAACCACCGACGATCCCGCCCATAACAATAATAATGAGAAGCAGGCTTGGAACCGCATCCAGCAGTCTGCGGAATGCAACCGACATCTTGATTCGTTCGGAAACCGGGTACTTTCGTGCAAAAGCAATATAACCGGCGACTACCGTCAACGCCAATCCCATGAGGATTCCAGGAACATACCCTGCAAGGAACAACGCGGCAATCGACACCCCTCCACTTGCGAGGGAATAGACAATCAAAATGTTGCTTGGGGGAATCAATAACCCCGTGGTCGCAGAGGTGATATTAACCGCCGCACTATAGTTCTTGTCATACCCTTCCTTGTTCATTAAAGGTGTCATGAATCCCCCAATGGCTGATGCCGCAGCCACAGCTGAACCGGAGATCGAGCCAAACAGCATCGATGCGATGATGTTCACAATTGCCAGACCACCCGGAAGCATCCCCACAAGAACTTTCGCAAAGTCGATGAGCCGCCGTGCAATCCCACCCCTGTTCATGAGCTGCCCGGAGAGAATGAAGAATGGAATGGCCAGGAGCGCGAAGCTATCCAATCCCGTCGCCATCCGCTGCGCGATGGTGGTGACGGCAGGAAGGGGCTTGATCGTTAACAACATTGTGACAAGTGTGGCAATCCCGATGCAGAATGAAATCGGAACCGCCCGCGCGAGAAGCAAAGCAAAGACGGAGACGAGGATAATTACTTCAAGCCATTCCATCACGCTTTCTCCCTGAGTTGTCCAATGCTCTCCACACAGTAGCTTCCTGAATACAACATCATAATGAATCCGCTTAATGGAATAGACATATACACATATCCGAGTTTGATCTCGAGGGCAGCGGAGATTTGTTGCAATTCAAGCGTGAGAGTCACAAGGTTGATCCCTCCAACGAATGCGACAGCCAGCGAGAACAAAAAAACACAAAACTGAATGAACAAATCGGACACATGCTTCCGCCGTCCTTTGAGTTTCATTGTCAGCACGTCGATTGCAAGGTGCATTTTCTTCCCGACGACGTAGCTGGCACCCAACAGGCCAACCCAAATCAGGAGATAACGCGCAAGCTCCTCTGTGTACGAGCTTGGATTCCTCAACACAAATCTTGTAAATACCTGCCAGAGGACGTTCAACACCATCAGGCTGACGAGTGCCACCAGCGACGGCTCCAACACCTTGTCCATGCGATCGCGAAGAGCCTGAGCTTTCATTGAACCGCCTTGATTTGTTGGATGAGGTCGTAGATCGCGGGCTCTGTTGTCCGATATCCTTCCAACAGAGGGGCAACGTCCCGCTGAAAGGGCGACTTGTCAGGTCTAAAAATCTTTACACCTGCTTGTTCAACCTTCGTGAGTGCCTCTTCCGTTGCTTTGTGCCAGATAATTTTCTGGTACTCCTCGGCGTCCACTGCCGCCTCTTGAAGAATTGATTGCTCTTCCGGCGTGAGGTCATTCCAAACGACGGTGCTGATGATCATTACATCGGGAACGGCCGTGTGCTCATCGAGTGAGAAGTATTTGCATACCTCATAGTGACGGGAAATGTTAAATGTTGGGGGATTATTTTCGGCTCCATCAACAACACCTTGCTGCAATGCAGTGTAAAGCTCACCCCATGCAATCGGTGTCGCAGATCCGCCGAGAGCCTGGATCATCTTTATCGAGGTAGTACTTTCCTGAACCCGGATTTTCAGTCCGGCCAGGTCTGCGGGAGAGAGAATGGGCTTTGATTTTGTATAGAAGCTCCGGTTACCAGCATCAAGGTATACAAGTCCTCGAATTCTGAACCGTTCCGTTTCAAGCAGAAGTCTCTTCCCGATCTCCCCATCAAGGACATTGAATCGATGCTTGTCGTCCCGAAACAGATACGGGAGATTAAACACTTTGAAAGAGGGAGCAAATCCCTCCATAACGCTGGCCGAGACTTTGGTCATCCCCAGACTTCCTATCTGCAGCAATTCGATGCATTCGCGTTCTGTTCCAAGCTGCCCACTCGAATAGATATCAATGCGCATCTTGCCATGAGATTTTTCCTTGACGACTTTTGCCATGTATTCCATCGAGAGATGGACGGGGTGCGTTGGATCAAGGCTGTGGCCGAGCTTGATGACAGTAATATCCTCAATACCGGTGCAGCCTGAAACGATGAGACCGATCAGGAATCCTGTCAGTGGGATTTTGATCTTCACACCCCGGAGAAACATTTTCATCACATTGTTTCCTTGCGCGCATGGCCGGAGGTCGTCACCTCATTTTCCCCGTCGGCCGCAGTGCCTAGGAAAAGGGGCTGGATATGTCGTGCGAAGATGTTCGTTGTGACGTTCGATTCTATTTCGTCTCTGCAGTCATTTAACAGATTCATGTACCGATCACCCATTTCTGCAGCAATTTTGAACGAAACATGAATCAGTTGCCGGAAATTTCTGTTGAAGCGGACGCTTGAGGGTTTATGGCGGAGGGCCCCAACGTATTCGGAAGCGGTCCAGGACTCAACCTCCTCAGGGGCAGGAAGTCTATCCCGATCAATATGAATAACCGTACTATATGGCCTGCAAAGCTCGTCGTATCTCTTGAATGCCGCAGCGTAGAGCTGCTTCACAAGCCTCAGCCCGTCGCCGCCGGAGGATGCAAGTCCGATAACCTCCTCCAACCATGTTGTCCCAGCGGTTTTCAAGTGTAAGCCGGTGTTGGCACGTTTTATCGCTTTGTGCATGATAGGATAGAGAGAGAACTTATCGCTGCCTGTATGAACACTCAGTTTCAGGCTTGTGGGAAGCTTGAATGTATCGACAGCGAATGCAATTACTGCAAGATCCTCTTCAAACTCCTGTTTGAACATTTCCACTGTTCCAACGTAATCGACTCCCTTCAAGAAATCGCCGGTGAATTTTGGTGCAATCGTCTGAATAGGTATTCCCTCCAGACTGATTGCTCCGAGTATGAAAAAGAGTTCCGCCGGCGTCTGTGGGGTGGATGCCTCATCGACAGAGATCTCTGGAACGAATGTTTTTTTTCGTTCGGCAATATAGCGATAGACTCTGCCTGCCTCTTCAACCGCAAAGAGATATTTTTGCGCAACATCCATTAAGAGATCATTATCTACCTTCAGCGGAGTTGCAACACCCGGAATCCGAATGGTCCCTTTGAATCGGCTCATCGCCGCAAGAAATGCAGACGTCGAACTACTAGTCACCGATTTACCAATCGACTCGGCTACGTCGACTGTGAAGAAGTCGCTTGCGCTAATGAAGCGATCGACGGTATTGAGTCCGATGTGGTCCGCATCGACAAAATATGGACCATCCCATCGGCACGCCCACACGGCTTCATCTGCAGCACGCCGAGTGTCGGAGGGTGTTGTTCCGATGATCGTGTGTTCCCTGTTCGATTTGTTCCAGACCGGAGTAATCCTTGTTCCACGAGTTTCTGCCTTCTGGAGTGCGCGAAGCTGTGCGATTCCCTCCAAACCAAACCTGTCTCCTAGACCGATAGAGTATTTTCCTAGATTCATAATGTTGACACTCATTTCCGCGTGGATGATTCTTTCCTATTTATTGCAGTTCCGGCATTGCCACCGGATCCATATCCGAGAACTCCTGATTCTCTCCTCCCATCGCCCACACGAATGAATAATTCCCGGTCGCAGCCCCGCAGTGGATAGACCAGCTTGGAGAAATGACCGATTGGTGGTTCCGCAGCATGATATTCCTTGTTTCGCCGGGCTCGCCCATTAAGTGAACGACGAGGTTGTCTGGACGAAGGCCAAAGTACATGTAAACTTCCATCCGTCGCTGATGGGTGTGGGGAGGCATGGTGTTCCACACGCTCGCCTCTTCAAGATTAGTCAATCCCATTACAAGCTGGCAGCTTTTCGCTCCCCCATCGTGAATATATTTGTTGATCGTCCTGTGGTTCGCATCTTGAGGGTTACCAATACGGGTCGAATCTGCCTCGTCGCGGGAAACCCGCCGCACCGGAAATGATGTATGCGCTGGAAATGAGACAAAATAGAAGCGCGCCGGCTGATCCTTGCTGCCACTGCTAAGCTCTATTTTCTTCACACCTCGTCCAACATACAGCATATCCTTGTATTCCAGCGTGTGTTCCGTTGCATCGGTTATTACCTTCCCCTCGCCACCAATATTCACGATACCGACCTCACGGCGCTGGGTAAAATACTCGGCAGCCATTTCTTTTTTTGTTGCCAGCAGTTTCAATGAGGTGCTCGTAGGAACCGCGCCACCGATGATTGCGCGATCTGCATCGCAATACACCATGGAAATCTTTTCTGGAGTAAACAGCCCGTCAACCAGAAATGCTTTTCTCAGTTCCTGTGTTGTCATCCGCTTATATGTTTCTTGGTTCGGCAGGTAACGAATTTCCATTATCTTTTTCTCTCTTTGATTGTCTCGACGTAGGTGAACTACAGTTTATCAAAATCCTAACGCCGTGTTTCATGCTCTCTCGTAAGAGGTCTATCGCGATAGCCAACCTCCATCCACAGCCAACACATGGCCATTCACGTAATCCGATGCCGAAGAAGCAAGGAACACTACCGCTCCCCCCAAATCTTCTGCTGTGCCCCACCGCCCGGCGGGAATACGCTCGAGGATAGCTTTGGAGCGGACAGGGTCGTCTCGCAGTGCCTGAGTATTTTTCGTGGCCATGTAGCCTGGGGCGATTGCGTTTACGTTAATACCGTGTTGTGCCCATTCATTCGCAAGTGCTTTCGTCATCTGAGCAACGGCGCCTTTTCCTGCTGCATACGATGGCACTAGGATACCCCCCTGAAAAGAGAGGAGCGAAGCAATGTTAATGATCTTTCCATACTTCCTCTTCATCATGTCACGCGCGGCTGCCTGACACAGGAAGAAGACTGCCTTGGCATTCACGTTGATTACGTCGTCCCAATCTTTCTCTGTGAAATCGATGGCCGGAGAGCGACGGATAATTCCGGCGTTATTGACAAAAATATCGATCTTGCCGAAGTCGACCAGAGCCTTTTCAACAACGGTCTTAACTGATTTCCTCTCCAACAAATCCACCACCAACGTGGAAGCCCTCCGGCCCAACCCACGGACTTCTTTTGCAACATCATCATGTGCCGCATGATCAACGAGAAGCACATCGGCACCTGCGGCGGCAAGAGCGAGAGTCATTCCTGACCCGAGGCCTGTGCTCGCGCCCGTGACAACAGCCGACTTTCCATGAAGATCGAAGAGTCCGTTCATTGCGTTTTCACATCGTTCGTCATCGCCCTTCGGTCGCTCCCTTGCCGCGCTGTGAGGGAAAATTGAAATATCGTTGTGCGTTGTAGTAGCAAACATCCCTCACCATGCCGCCAACAAGCTTCATGTCATTCGGAATTAACCCACGGTGCATTTCATTCCCGAGGATGTTGCAGAGAAGCCTTCGAAAATACTCGTGTCGTGGATAGGAGAGAAAGCTCCGTGAATCGGTTATCATTCCGATAAACTGACTCAACAAACCCATATTCGAAAGTGCTTCAAGTTGCCGCGTCATCCCATCGATCTGATCAAGGAACCACCAGGCCGAACCGTACTGCATCTTCCCGGCAACTGAACCATCCTGGAAATTCCCTATCATCGTTGCAAAGAGTTCGTTGTCGCTGGGATTAACGTTGTACAGGATAGTCTTTGCCAGATTGTTCTTCGCGTCAAGACGATTCAAGAACTTGGCAAGCGCCCTCCCCACCTCAAGGTCCCCGATGGAGTCAAACCCTGTGTCAGGCCCAAGGGTGTTCATCATACGGGTATTGTTGTTGCGCAGTGCCCCAAGATGAAACTGCTGCACCCAACCTTTCCGGGCGTCCATGACCGCAAGCTCATACAGCACCGCCGACTTGAATCGCAAAGCCTCTGTGACATCTAACTCTTTCAAGGCCATCAACTTTTCAAACGCCGCACTGGCTTGCGAGCCCGTAAAATCCTCTGCGTATATTGTCTCCAGCCCGTGATCCGCAAGCCGGCAGCCATTTTCGTGGAAGTAGTCATGCCTTTTCCCCAGTGCCTCCAAAAACTCCGCATAGTTGCTGATATGTACATCTGCGGCTGCGGAAAGGCGCTCAACATATTGAACAAACGCTGCCGGATCGGCGATGGTCATTGCCTTGTCCCCCCGAAAAGCCGGATAGACATGGACCGGAAAACTTGCATCTTTGGAGATCAGGTTGTGAAACTCAAGGCCGTCTACAGGATCGTCCGTGGTACACACAACTTCAACGTTCATCCTCTGCTGGATTCCCCGGACAGAGAACTCTGGCGTTGCAAGTTTCTCATTACATTCATCCCAAATGTCCCTTGCCGTTGAAGGATTCAACAATCTGTCGGCGATACCAAAAGGCTGCTTCAATTCCATATGCGTCCAATGATACAGCGGGTTGCGCAGAGTCTTCGGAACAGTCGACGCCCATTTCTCGAATTTCTCCCAATCTGAAGCGTTGCCGGTAATGAATCTTTCTTCAATCCCGCACGTCCTCATAGCCCGCCACTTATAATGGTCACCTTCAAGCCAGATTTGCGTCAGGTTCGAGAATTGTCTGTTCTCGGCAATGTCCCGGGGAGAGAGATGGCAATGGTAGTCGATAATTGGCAAGTCCTCAGCATACGTATGATAGAGTTCTTTGGCCTGCTCCGTTTCAAGCAAAAATTCATCGTGGAGGAAAGGGGTGTTCATGATTTCGTTTTTCAATTCATTGAATTTCGGTCAACATCGGTTCAGTAAGCCGCCGAACTGTTAATCCCAGGATTTCTTCGATCTCGGCCTGGCTCCACATCCGCCCGGTTTCTCCCTGCCAATACGACGAGAGAAGAATGCTGATCGGTCTTCCCTTCTCGATGTTAAGAAGAAGAAGCTCGTTGTACTGATCGCTTGATCTCTGTTGTACCTGTGACGGATCGACGACAAGCGCCATAAAGAGTGTATCGTTTGCCCGGGATTGATGTCCGAGGGTAAAAAGATAGCCTTGTTTTTTATTCCAAACAATTCTGGTGGAATCATGTTTGACAATACCGGTGACAAGGGTTCTTGCCGAAGAGCTTTTGTCAAGAATTACCTTGTGCTCGCTTATGCGATCACCCGCATAAATTGAAAACTGCGACGTAACATCCACCTTTTCTCCCCCGAGATCCCAGCCGAAATAGGAATTGCGGACAATTGCACGCACCGGTCCGCGGGCGACGATCCTGCATCTCTGGCGATCAAGAATGAGCGGTTTCTCAACCGAATCGCCGATCCAGAAACCGATGCCTCCAATACCAAGCGCGGGCCCAACGTGGAGAACATCCATACCCCAGAATGCGTCAAGTTGGTAGTCAACGCCCGATTCACCGATCCAATTCCAATAGAGTCCTGGGATTTTTCTTCCCTGTATGTCCGTTGCATTTCTCTCGTCGAGATAGAGACGATATCCAACAACTTCCGATTCCCAGCCAACACCATCGAAACGATACGCCCTACGCTCGCGCCCCGAACCTGGAACATCGTCGTCATCAATGCTTTTGAGGACACCATCGACGCGTTTGTAATCCCGTGCGTCGGTGCGCGCCGGGAACTCCTGCTTTCTGGAACCGGATGATAGGATAAACTTCCTTACTTGCCCTGGACCGAAGTTTGCGACGAAAGTCAGTTCATCTTTCTTGCCATCAAAATCGAGATCGTCAATCTGTACCGGGATTAGTTCGCCCCCATCATCGGTTATCGATAGGAAGGGAGTTTCTGCCTCGAACTTCCCGTCGACAGATGACCATGGGACAATTATGGGCTCATTTGGACGTGCCGCTGATGAGGGATTCGTCACTACAATCTCCACCGGCTGCGCATAAAGAGATGCCCAGAACAGCACATCAATAAGTATGAGCGCTGCAATTCGCAAGTTACTGTCCCTTCTCCTTCGCAGTCGTAAAACTCCAAAGTTGTCCAGGTGATATCGTATTCTCCATGAGCTCATCGACGCGCCAGTAATACGTCGTTGACGGTTTCAGGTGGGCAATCGCAAAAGTCGCTTCTGTCTGGTTGCTGTTGAATTCCGGCTCGATGTTCTCACCGAAGTAGACATTGTGTGAAATTGCGTTGCGGCCCGGAACCCAGTTTAGATGAAGACCCCGTGTGGGAATGCCCACCGCATTGCGTTCAGGTCTTGGTTGAAACGCGAAAGGCAAGATCGACGGCATGTCTGACTCGGGATCCCACTTACCATCGAACGTCCATTTCGCTGTCAGGTCGCTGGGCGCGGGTGAATCCTCTGCACTTTCCAGGTTGTTGCTGAACCAAGCGAAGTCGCCGCCCTCCCGATGGCAATCATAGAAGTAGTGTCGATCTCCCCATTGCCATTCTTTAGGACTTGAGGGGGGTCGGTAAAACGGACGGTCGGCCATGTTTCTTGAGAAACGACAACTAATGAGGAATATCTGCGCATCGAGATGATTCCGCCCCAGGGGAAAACCGGGAACCCCGTCAAAAAAAGAATTCTTTATGACGAACTTCTGCTTCTTGTTAGCGCTTCCGTCATGCCAGATGCTTGCACTTGGTTTGTTGTGACCGAAGAATGTGGAGTTCGTGATGTAGCACCACCCTCGAGGGCAGACAAAGTCCACCCAGCCCTCGAAGTTGCAGTCTGCGTGATAGTACATGCCATCCTGTTTGTTCCAGAGGCTGAGTGCATCACCACCATCGGAGATAATGTTGCAGTGGAGAAGCATGATGCGCGTGCCTGCACCCCTGACTGCAAACTGGTGCTTATTGAATTCATGGTGCTTCCACCCATAGTTGTTATACACTGTAAGATTTGCGAGAGTAACATCTGTCACACCGGTATCGATGTTGATTACTCCCGCCCCCCAATCGCTGCCTCCGTTCGTTTTGTTCCAGGCATCTCGCAGCACGGCAAAAACAATGCGTGTACTGTCGCGGCTCTCCCCCACAAGAGAAACATGACTTCGGGTAATGAAGACTTTTTCGTTGTACGTTCCGTTCCGAAGGAGGATGACAACACGCGT
>QKGJ01000123.1 GCA_003251275.1 Ignavibacteria bacterium | reverse complement strand
GAGCGGAGTCTCCCTTATGTTGCCGCTATGGCTGCCGCCTACGGGCTGCCGAGGGACGAGGCATATAAAGCGATCTCACTCTACCCGGCGCGCATTTTCGGATTTGACGACAAGGTTGGCTCATTGGAGGTTGGGAAAGACGCGACGCTGATCGTAACATCGGGAGATCCGCTGGAGATCATGACACAGGTGGAGATGGAATTCATCCAGGGAAGGAAAGTCGACCTCACCAGCAGGCACACAATGCTGTACGAGAAGTACAAAGAAAAATATCGTCGTATGAAGAACTGACGAGAACAGCTTTCATGTTCATGTGAGAAAGAGGCGGCTCATGGTCGCCTCTTTTGTTGTTGAGCGTCTTCGCCACAAGGATATTTGGAGTTTTGCAAGAAAGCGTCTATCTTGTTTCTGATTTTTTTGGATAGAAAATGACGAAGAAAAACGAACACCCTGCGCTCACCATCCGATGCCCCAATTGCAAGCAGACGCACGAGCCTGACTTCAACGAAACGACCAGGCATTATATGTGCCCCCTGTGTACCGCACAGGTTGATGCGCAGGTCTTCATTGAGAAGAAGAAACGAGGAATAAAATGAGAAGGGCCGGGAGATGAAGGTCGCAATTGCGTCTTCGGAGGTAGCTCCTTTTGCGAAAACTGGCGGGCTTGCAGATGTTGTTGGAGCGCTGCCGAAGTTCCTGAAGGAGTTGGGCTGCGACGTGAAGGTGTTCGTTCCGCGGTACAACTCCATCGATGACACGCGATACGACCTGCACTATGAACATACCATAGGCGAAATGCTTATTCGCGTTGCAGGGATTCCCCGACCCGTTCATGTGTTGCGCACCGATCTACCTGGCTCTTCGGTGCAGGTGTACTTTGTTGACTGCCCTCAATACTTTCATCGCGGCCGGCTGTATACTGCAGATCCGGACGAGGATGAGCGGTTCATTCTCTTCAGCAAGGCTGTGATCGAAACACTTCAACGATTGCAGTGGGCTCCCGATGTTCTACATTGCAACGATTGGCAAACAGCGCTCATTCCAATTTTCTTGAAAGACAATTATAACTGGGATAAACTGTTTCACCGCACGGCCACGGTGCTGTCGATACATAACATTGCCTACCAGGGGTCATTCCCACCTTCGACAGTAGCGAAGGCAGAGCTTCGACCGGAACTCTTTTATTCAGGCGGCCCACTCGAGATGCATGGATTTGTGAATTTCCTGAAGGCAGGCATCCTCCATGCCGAGATGATCAGCACGGTCAGCGAAACATATTCGTACGAGATTCTTTCACCACTGCTTGGCGAGGGGCTGGACGGCGTCCTTCGTCTGCGACAGCACGACCTGCAGGGAATCCTCAACGGCATCGACACAGAAGAATGGAATCCCGCGACAGATCATCACCTCCCCATTCACTATTCTTCCAAGACTATGAAGGGGAAGATGCAGAACAAGAAGTTCCTTCTGGACAATACCACGATCCAGTTTAAGGAAGACATTCCGGTCATCGGCATTGTCTCTCGCTTTGCCGGTCAAAAAGGTTTTGACCTTTTCGCAGATGTTGCAATCGAACTCATGCAAATGAATGCTCAATGGGTTATCCTGGGAAGCGGGGAGGAGAGGTTTGAAGGGTTGTTTCGATCATTGGGCAGCGCGATGGCCCATAAAGTGTGGGCGTACATTGGGTTTAACAACGAACTCGCTCATCTGATAGAGGCCGGCGCAGACATGTTCTTGATGCCGTCGCATTATGAGCCCTGCGGATTGAACCAGATGTACAGTCTGCGGTACGGAACCGTTCCCATTGTCCGGAAAACCGGCGGCCTTGCAGATACCGTGCTGGACTGGCATGAATATTCGTATCGCGGTTTGGATATAGGCAACGGGTTTTCATTCAATGATGCGACCGGCTATGCGCTTCAAGCATCGGTCGGACGGGCACTGGACGTATTCTTCAATGACAAAGCCACCTGGAAGAAGATTCAAAGAAATGGCATGAACTCGGACTTTTCCTGGAAATCCTCGGCGGCTAAATACCTACTTCTGTACGAACGCGCAATAATGAAGCGACGGGGCCCGGGGTGAACGTATGAACACCATTGAAACTTCGTTGATTCACAGAGTTCTTCCTCCGGTCAGGCAGGAACCGGCGTATCCGCTCCTCATTTTACTTCATGGCCGCGGGGCCGATGAACTCGACCTTCTCGGCCTGTCCGACTACCTTGACGATCGGTTGTTGATCGTAAGCGCGCAGGCACCATTCGCCTTCGGCAACGGCGGGTATACATGGTATGAAATGGATGACAAGGGAACCCCGGAGGTTTCGATGTTCACGCGCAGCTATGAAGCGCTCTCGGTGTTTGTCGATGACGTTGTTCATGGATATCCAGTCCAGACGACCAATGTGTTTCTTCTCGGGTTCAGCATGGGGACAGTGATGTCGTTCGCGCTTGCACTCGCCCAGCCGGCACGTATCCGTGCCGTTATTGCAAACAGTGGCTACGTTCCGGAAGGGACGCATCTCCGCTTTCGATGGAGCGAACTCCGACACCAGCATTATTTCATAGCGCACGGCGTCCAGGATCCTGTCATTCCCATCGGGTTTGCGCGACGTGCGCATGAACTCTTCCAAAAATCCAACGCAACGGTGCTCTATAAGGAATATCCGATGATGCACCAAATTGGCGAGGATCAGTTGAATGACCTGTCGTCATGGTTGACAGCGCTCCTCGAGGCACCCACGGACTAACGATGCCCCAAAACGAGACTCTCCTTTTTATCTGCTTCAATATGTTTGTCCTCCTGATGCTTGCACTCGACCTCGGGGTGTTTCATAAGAAAGCTCATGTGGTGACAATTCGCGAGGCGGCATGGTGGAGCGTTGTCTGGATTACTCTTTCCCTAGTGTTCGGCGCAGGGTTATTTCATTTCATGGGCAAGCAGGCCGGACTGGAGTTCCTCGCCGGGTATTTGCTGGAAAAATCATTATCGGTGGATAACATCTTTGTTTTTATTCTCATCTTCTCATATTTTGGGGTCCCGCCGCAACTGCAACATCGCGTATTGTTCTGGGGTGTACTCGGTGCGTTGATCATGAGAGCGCTCTTTATCGCCGTTGGAGTTGTCCTCATCACGAGGTTTGAGTGGATACTCTACCTCTTCGGTC
>QKGJ01000161.1 GCA_003251275.1 Ignavibacteria bacterium | reverse complement strand
ACATGCTCCTTTGATGGAACATCGAAGGTAATTGTCGTTGCCGGATTGAACGGATTGGGGAAGCTCTGATGAAGGGCGAATTCCGTCGGAACGGTGGAAGTTGAAACGCTGGTAGTGGTGTGGAGGTAGATTGCATCGGAGAACCACTCTGTGCCATCAAAATCCATCTGCTTCAACCGGTAGTAAGCCGCTGGTGGTGGACTCGTTACGGTGTATTCATACGTCTGGGGAACGTTCGTCGTCCCATGTCCGGGAACGAAGCTCCCTGGCAGAGTTTCGAATCGTGACGAGCGGGTAGGGCTGTTCTGTATTTCAAAGCCGAAGTTATTGATCTCGGAAAGGGTCGTCCACTCCAGTTCCACAACACTATTGGAGAATGTGCCGCCAAAACTCACCAACTGAATTGGGAGCGGTGCCTCGCCATTCCCCACAAGAGGGATCTTTGTCGGGGAACCCAACGCATTACTGACGATCACCAGCGTATCTGAATACCGAACGGCTGCAATCGGCTGGAATACAACTGAAAGCGTATCGGAACCTCCGGGGGGAATCGTCAGCGAGGTGCGTCCGGGAGTGAAGACGGCATCCGCGTTGGTGACACTCGATATGACCAGGGTCGCAGTGCCTGTGTTATAGATCCGGGTGGTATCCATCTTCAACGACATCACTTCAACATTGCCAAAAGATAACGCTGACGGCGCAGTACTGATTCCAGACGACACAATGGTAAAATCATTGGCGCTCATCGCCAGAGGGCTTGCATCGGTTGCGTCGCTCACCCGAACGCGCGCCTCGGTTGTAGATATGTCAGGAATCGTCCAATCGAAGGAGCCGCTTGTTGCCGGGCTGCTTGCAGCAATCAGGTTCCATGCCCCGGCCGTGGAGGTTCGATACTCAATCTTCACATTGGAAATGTTAAAGGACGACCAAGTAATCTGGTGTACTGATCCTGCATTCCAGACTTCACCGCCGTTTGGAGACAGCAGTGTGACGCTCTGGGCGTTGTTTGTCGGTACGGTGTAGACAAAGTTCATCTTCCACACGCCACCGCTTTGCTGTGCGAGGAATGTTGCCCGATCATAGCAGAGGTAACCATAGTTCGAGCCGGAATTATTCGTATGAGTAAAGGATACACCTGCGTCTGTCGATAGATACGAATCGCCCGTCCCGTACGATCCGTACATCACCACATTCGGATCATCCTTCGCAACATCAGTTCCCCACGTTGAGCTGGTGCTTGCAATTGAACTCCACGATGCCCCATAGGAAGTCGTCCGCATGACTCCGCCTGAACTCCACGCGGTCGAATAGGAATTATTCTTATTCAATCTGCCGATGGATATCGTCGGAATCTCGGATCCGCCACCGGTGAAAATATTCGTCCATGTCAAGCCGCTGTTGGTAGAACGCCACATCTTGCCGCTCCCGCTCCCCGTAATCCCATCACCAACATAAATGAGATTCGTGCTGTCGGGAACAATCACAATATCGCATGGGCTTCGGAAGTTCGTCTGTGCAACGGTATCCCATGTGAGTCCGAAGTTGGTGGATCGGTAAAGAATGGCATCAGCATTTGATCCGCCGGAACCCGACCCATCAGGCGCAAACAGAAGGGTGTCGGGATGATCCGGGTCCATCTCCAGAGGCATACCGTAACTTGTAAAGTTCCTTTGGATGGAGGTAGTCCATGAGGCTCCCCTGTTCGTACTTCGCCGGACCTGATCGCCGCCACCCGTGTATGCAACGACATATGTATTGGTATCCTTTGGCGAAATATAAAATGAGTGAGAGGATCCGCTCGTGGAGGATATCGTCGTTGTTAGTGTCCATGTTTCTCCCCGGTCGGCACTCATATAGATGTTCTTCCCGAGGGCAACGTACACCTTGTTCTTATCCAATGGATTTACGGCAAGTGTATTACCAATGGACGGAGTTGCTACGAGCTTTTGTACCCAGGATTGTGTCAGGGATGTACCGTTGGGGAGCTGCCAGTTCGCTCCACCGTCGGTCGTTCTCATAACGGCGTTGTTCTTCGGACTGCATACCCATCCCTTGTTCGCATCAAAAAAGAAAACGTCGACAAGCTCAGCAAACATCGAATGCTGCTGAAAGACAAAGCTCGCGGCGTTATCGGTTGATTTCCGGATGAAACCGCCACCACCGACGAAGTATGTCCCTCCGGAGGTAATTGCCACATCGTTGACGTCGGACTTCGTGTCCAGCTTGAAATTGAGCATTGTCCACGACGTACCGCTGTTCAGACTTCTCGCAGCAGCGCCATCAGCGCCGACTGCGTACATCGTCGCACCGGAGATGTCGATCGAGTAGAGATCGCGCGTCAGTCCGCTGACGACGACAGAAGTCCACGATGTGCCGCCGTTCGTCGTTTTCATAATCGTCCCTCCTCCCCCGACAAGCCATCCATTTGTCGCGCTCGTAAAGCGGACGCAATAGATATTCTGCGCTGTCGGTGATGAGAGAGTAGACCAGGAACCACCGCCGTTTGTCGTCTTCAGAAGAGTGCCGCTCTCGCCCGCAATCCATCCCGTTGTCTGATCAACGAAGAAAACTGATCGAAGGATCTGGCTCCCCGCCAGTGTCTGGCTCGAAAAAGTTGCACCGTTATCGGTACTGCGGTAATAGCTGCCGCCACTCCCGGCCATCCACACAAACGAACCCCTCGCTGCGACTGTGTAGAATGTCGAAGAGCCTTGCGGATAGGTACCCCATGTTGCACCGCCATCAAATGAACGGAACACATTCCCCGATACTCCCACAGCCCATACATCATTTCCATCCTGTGAATACACACTGTTGAATCCATCACTCAGAGCAATACTTGAGGAGAGGACAAAAAGCAATGCTGCAAAGGAGAATAGACCCTTCATACAATAACTCCAGAATATATTCGAAACGCTTAGTGTTCTTCCCGAGAGAGAAAATGGGAAGAGGCATCAGGATTGGTGAGGTCAAAATAAAGGATTCTCACTGAAAAGCAAAGTGCCAAGGGGCACAGCGGACGGATAGCTGATGGGTAAAGAGGGCGTGAAAGAGTTCCACGCCCTCTTCTTTTTCGTTATTTCTGACAGCAAGCTGGAAGATTTTCGTACGCCTTCTGGTCCCGTTTCGTCTCATTCGCGTCATACCCTGACTTTGCTACTGCCTGTTCCAGGTCGGCCTTTTTAGCCTTTCC
>QKGJ01000018.1 GCA_003251275.1 Ignavibacteria bacterium | reverse complement strand
AAGAATTCGACACCCTTGGAAATCTTCTCGGAAATACTTCGACTTCGTTGAATAACTTTCGAGAAATCCACCTTGAGGTTATCGTAAGTAATTCCCCATTCCTGAGATTTCCTAAACTGGTGGAGCAACTCAGCGTTTTTGAGAAGTGCCTTTGTTGGAATGCATCCCCAGTTGAGACAAACTCCTCCAAGCCGGTCGCGCTCTATGATTCCTGTTTTCAATCCCAGCTGCGCGGACCGGATAGCTGCTGTGTACCCACCGGGGCCGCCTCCAAGCACAACCACATCAAATGATTTTTCCGCCATGAATCCTCAGTCGAAACAACAAAAAAGGGAAGTTGAGATTCCCTTCGAGAGTAGTCGAGATTGAATGAAAAGTGCGAAAATATACCGAAAGGCACTCTGAAAGTCAACCAGACGCCGGGTGCCAGCGTACCTCAAGGAGCAACGGGCAACTTGGGTCGGGCTTTTCCATAAGTTTGTTTGAGCAAGAAATTCTAAAGGAAATTGTCCGCGTTGATTTTCGGACTCGTTTTAGGTATACTATGCACAAAAATTTTTGCACCTTGCATGTCCGAACATGAAACGGCCGGCGAGAAGCTTGTCACGACAAACCGCAAAGCTCGGCACGAATACGCCGTTCTCGAAACATACGAAGCGGGCATGGTTCTGAAGGGAACTGAGGTAAAGTCCTTGCGTCAGGGAAGTGCAAATCTCAGCGAAGGTTACGCCATGATTCAAAACGGTGAGGTATGGCTATACGGGATGCACATCAGCCCCTACCAGCAGGCAAGCTACAACAATGTTGATCCTACACGAAAACGAAAGCTCCTCCTGAGTAAGAAGGAAATTCGAAAGCTCATCGGGAAACTTGCAGACAAAGGGCTCACACTCATTCCGCTGAAGGTCTATTTCAAAAAGCGCGTCGCAAAAGTTCTTCTCGGACTTTCGCGTGGCAAGAAATCATATGACAAGCGACATGACATTGCCAAGCGTGAAATAGAACGAAATCTCCGAAGAACATACGCGCGATAGAAAGAAGAATTGTTCCCGCCGCTCAACGAACAAATAGATGAAATTCGACGGGGTGTCTCCGAAATCATCCCCGAAGATGATCTCGTCAAGAAAATCGAACGGTCTATCGCGTCAAAGACCCCACTCAATGTGAAACTGGGATGCGACCCAAGCAAGCCGGACCTCCACCTTGGCCATTCGGTCGTATTGCGCAAGCTCCGGCAATTCCAGGACCTCGGCCATCAGGCCATTCTCATCGTCGGCGACTTCACGGGAATGATCGGCGATCCCTCAGGCAGAAGTAAAACCCGCCCACCCCTGACCCTTGATGAAACACGACGGAACGGTCAAACATATTTTGAGCAGGCCACCAAAATCCTCTCAACGAAGAAGATTCGGATGCTCTACAATTCAGAATGGCTTGGAAAAATGTCATTTTCTGATGTGATTCTCCTTGGAAGCAAGTATACAGTTGCAAGGATGCTTGAACGGGATGATTTTGAGACGAGATACCGAGCAGGAGAACCAATCAGTATTCATGAATTACTTTATCCGCTGGCGCAGGCAATGGACTCAGTGGCAATTAGAGCGGACGTTGAGCTAGGGGGAACAGACCAGAAGTTCAATCTCCTCGTCGGCAGGGACATCCAGAAGGAACACGGGCTTGATCCGCAGGTTACGATTACACTGCCGATCCTCGCAGGAACCGATGGGCGGGAAAAAATGAGCAAATCGCTGGACAACTATATTGGCATTAATGAGTCGCCCGGCCAAATGTATGGAAAGACGCTATCAATTCCAGATGATCAGATCTACAACTACTTCGAGTTGACGACGAATGTGGAAACCAAGCAGCTCCGAACGATACGGACACAACTGACACACAAAGAGCACAATCCACGTGATGTGAAGAGGCTCCTCGCAAGAACGATTGTGGCTCAATACCATGATGAAGCTTCCGCCAGAGCAGCCGAAGAAGAATTTGACAAGGTCTTCATAAAAAAAGAGACCCCTGATTCTATACCTGAGTTTTCGTTGGAAATTGACAACGGCGGCATCGGGATTATCAAACTTCTAACAGCGACAAAGATGGTGTCTTCCAAAGGAGAGGCGCGGCGGATGATTGAGCAAGGAGGGGTCAGCATCGATGGCAAACGAGTGGAGGACCAGGGAACTGTGCTTACCATTAATGATGGTATTGTCCTTAAGGTTGGTAAGAGGAAGTTCCTGAGAGTAACAAAATCAGCCAACACGTAAATCCACCTTCCGTTTCACACCGTTTCGAGGAGACATAACCTTGTACGTTCCCACAAGAATGTTTTTTACCAAAGGAGTAGGCAGACATAAGGACTACCTCCAATCATTTGAATTGGCCTTACGTGATGCGAAGATCGAAAAATGCAATCTCGTCACAGTATCGAGCATTTTCCCGCCCGGCTGTAAACGGGTATCCCCCGATGAGGGACTGAAATCATTACAGCCCGGCCAAATCACCTTCGCGGTGATGGCCAGAAATGCCACGAATGAGCCAAACCGGCTCATTGCAGCCTCCATCGGCGTGGCGACGCCCGCCGACACAAGCCAATATGGGTACCTCTCTGAGCACCATCCTTTTGGTGAAACTGACGAACGGGCAGGAGATTACGCGGAAGACCTTGCGGCAACCATGCTCGCGACAACCCTTGGAGTTGAGTTCGACCCCACAGAGGCATGGGACGAACGCGAAAAACAGTACAAGATGAGCGGAAAAATTGTGAAGGTATACAATGTAACTCAGTCGGCCGAGGGGCATAAGGAAGGGATGTGGACAACCGTTGTTGCTAGTGCGATACTCCTCCCGTAAAATGAGACCTTGCACCAAAAAAAAGCCCGGACACTTCAGCCGGGCTTCTTTTTTCCTGTTGCCAGATGACTAGTTAAGCATCAATCTATATTCATCATAGTAGTTCAAGATGCTCTCTACATAAGCAACCGTTTCAGTAGAGTTGCCGAACCATCCCGCCCGAGGCTTCTTCTCAGGCCACACATTTCCATGTAGTGTGTAGTAGCGTTTCGACAGCAACGGAAGCGCATCCTGAATGGATCTCCATCGCGTAGGGTCCTCGTGGAAATATGCGGCTACCTCTTGCGCATCATAAATCCTTCTAATCCCGGCATTATACGCCGCCAAGGTGAGCTTAATTCGATCACC
>QKGJ01000056.1 GCA_003251275.1 Ignavibacteria bacterium | reverse complement strand
GCCGTCAGGCTGAGTACAGCCCTGCGACCGATGAGTGAACCGCCAAAAATCTGGTAATGGGATTTATCGAGGAGGTTCGTGACATTGAGACCCAGATCGAGCATCGGTGTAAGTGCATAAGTTCCATTAATATTAATGAGCGTGTAAGCTTTGATAGGCCCTTTGTAAATGCCAGCCGCCCATTCAAATGCTGGAACGTACTTCGCGGTAACACCAATGGAGAGATCATCATCGGAATAAGTTACTCCTCCGTTAATCTTATTTCTGGGAGCGTTCGGAATGAGGACATCATTTACATTTTGTTCTTTGACCTCGAATTCAAAAAATGCATAGTTCGCATTAATTTGCCAGTGATTTGTCAAGTAGTAATTGATGCCGACCTCTGCACCGTATTCGTTGACCTTTCCGGCATTCCCGTACGACCATATCGTTCGCAACACAGTTTCTCCAGGTAATACAATTTGACCGGGGTACTTTGGGTTGACCGCTGGAGCCAGATCCGTGATGAAATCCTTCAGCTGATTGTAATAACCGTCGATCGTTAGAAACAACTGCTCCCCGAAAACGCCTTTATATCCGACCTCATAACCAGTAATCTTCTCCACGATAAGATCCTCGTTCCCGAAATACGCGAGGTTCCTTGTGGGATGTTTTACGTACAAGAAGAGTTCGGAATAATTTGGGGCCTGAAATGCCTTATTGAATGTTCCTCGAATAGAGTGCCCGGGAATCGGCGTCCAGACGAGCGCAACTTTGGGCGAAAACTGTGAACTGTGGAGAGTACTTCGATCCCATCTTCCTGCAACAACAGATTTAAGATCGCTTGAAATCTTGAACTCCAGTTGCGCATATAGTCCGCTTAAATTATCAAAGTGCTTCGAAAGCGTCAGCGTACCCTTGGTATCAACCGTTTGATACCGGTGAGAAGCACCGAGGATGACAAAGAGACGGTCGCTGAGAGAAGATATTCGGTACTGCAAATCAATTTGACTGATGAGGGATTTTTCCTCCAAGGGAAGACCGGTCGAGAGAGAGACCTGAGGCTCAAGAGAATTTCTCCACGCACCCCACACCTGCGCAGAAAACTTTTCCGACGAAAAATTTACGCGTGCCCACGGCTTGATAGCGTTTGGTACCTGCACTCGACCAATTCCTGTGACGAGTATCTCTCTTTCTACTTGTGTCATACCAGCTTCAATAGTCGACTTAGATCCATTCTCAAATCGATAATCGACTCGCCCCGACCCATAAGTGGAGGCAACCTTCCTGCCATCAATAGCAAGAGATTCAGCATTCAGGAACGGATTAAATCCAGCATACTCGAATGACAGATTCTTTCTCGAAACACTCCAGGTGTCCCCCTGGAACCTTCCCACGTTTACTTTATAACCCAAGTTCTCATTATATCCGGCATATCTTACATCCGTTCGAAAAGTACTTTTTTCGCCCCCTGCAACCGTAACTTTTCCCCCCTCAATATCCCTTGGTTCTGGCGTGAGAATATTTATGACACCATTGAATGCATTTGCACCATACAATGCAGAACCCGGGCCGCGAATAAGCTCCAACTTTCCAAGGTCTTCGACCGGAATCGAGAGCCCGTTCCATTCCTGAGAGCCGAGAAAGGCCACAGCAAGATCACGACCGTCAAGCAACACGAGCAGACGGCGATTAAGTGAGCTGTTGAAACCTCTGGTATTCACATTATAATCATTCAGTCCGTTCTGCACGATGTCAACTCCCTGTTCACCCTCGAGAAGTTTTGGTAATTGTCCACTGACCGCACTGAGTTTGATGTCTTTCGGGGTGAGCACGGTGACTGATGCGGGCGCATCCGTGATTCTCTCGCCACGCAGAGAAGCGCCGTACACAATAACGTCAGCGACTTCAACTGTCTTTTCAACCAACGAGATATTTCGAACCGTTACTTCACCTGCAACGATCCGGATCCCCTGCAGCTCGATGGATTCATATCCGACCAATGACGCGACCAACACATACGTCCCTTCGGGAATATTTCTGATCTCAAACGCTCCATCAAGATTCGACACAGTCCCCATTTGTGTTCCCCTGACCAACAGGTTCACGGATGGCAAAGCCTCTCCTGACCGACTATCAGAGACGACACCTTTCACTGACCCACTGGGCTGAGCGTTAGAAACATAAGACACAGAGAAGAATACTACTCCGATAAGTAGTGATCTGGACAAACGTAGTTGAGGTTTGGACATGAATAATGCCCTCCGAATGATGGCGGGTTGCGTAATCGTTGGATATAAAACTGGAGGGGCATCCATACGGATGCCCCCATCAATACTCTTATTAGAAGTTTTTTGATTTCAGTGTTCGCCAGTGCCCTAGGTTTTCTGTGTCTTCAACAATGCGAACCTGTATTGGCCCGATGTCCTTCGCAAGCCAAATAAGGGAGGTAGTGGCATCGTTCTGCACAACCGTACCTCCCACGGTAATTTTCCTCCACGTTCGCGAGCGATATGTATTGTACATGGTGGAAGTTCCGCTGCTATCTCCGATCGTCTCAGCCGCTTGAATTTGACCAAAGATCTCAAGGCGCACCGGGACGCTTCCAGATCCTGTGAATGTCTGATCATACGCAGTCCATTGCTGACCGGTCGCGCCCGCTCCCTGGGATGGACGTGAAACTGCAACAGATATCAGCGTGTCACTCGCATTCGTTCCAACAGGAATCCCGAAGGCACGCTTGAATGGACCGATGGTTTGTATGAAGAAAAAGTCGCCCACAGAATCCTTGCGAACAAGAAGGTTCCGCGAAACGGTCACAACGAATCCACCCGGTCCGAAGGGGCCCGTGGTACTATCAACGATGACAGTCGCTGTTCCTCCGATCGGACTTGGTACTCCATTGGCCAAAATTGTCCAGACAGTTTTGTAGGAATTTGACGGATCTGGGATTGTCGCTCCGCTATTTGGCGCTGTCGCAAACCCATCAAAGGTAAACTTATGCCCCACGGTTGTCGGGAAGAGATCGTCAGTGATCGGAACAACTCCGCCACCACCGTTGGTTGGCGTTTCATCACTTTTGCACCCCACAACAGTAAGCAGGAATGCGCCGGTTGCAACAAGCAGCCAGGGGGTAAATCGTGAAACGAGGTTCATAGGAGTTCCTCTCTTGAATGTGATTATTTGGAATTTAGACGTTGAAGCGAAAATGTGCAACATCCCCATCCTCCATAACATACTCCCTTCCCTCCACATGGAGAAGTCCGTTGTCCTTTACCGCCTGCTCCGATCCGAGTCTTGTGAGATCACTGCATTTCATTATCTCGGCACGAATGAATCCTTTTTCGAAATCGCTGTGAATCGTTCCTGCTGCCTCGGGCGCCGTCGTTCCTTTGGGAATCGTCCACGCATGCACTTCTTTGGGTCCGGCTGTGAAGAAAGTGATAAGGTGAAGAAGCTGATATCCTTCTTTCACTACTTTTTGCAGGCCTGATTCTTTTAGCCCGAGACCCTCGAGAAAAGAGCCACGCTCCTCGGACGGCAATTCCGCTACCTCCGCTTCGACCGCTGCGCTTACTATTGCCACGCGCGCTCCCTCTTTTTCTGCGATCTCTTTCACACCTTTTACATGTGCATTCTCCCTCATCACGTCAGTCTCATGGACGTTGCACACATACATGACAGGCTTGTTCGTCAACAGGTGAAGATCCCGTAGTAGTGATTGCTCTTCCGCCGACGAAGTGGCAAAGTAGCGAACCAGTCGCCCCCCGAGCAAGTGCTGTTGAACTCTCGTGAAGAAGTCAGCCTCGGTTTTTGTCTGCTTGTCGCCACTCTTGGAGCGTTTCTGAGCATCGCTCAGCTTTTTCTCCACCGTTTCAAGATCCTTGAAGATCAATTCTGCTTCAATGACCTCGATATCGCGACGGGGGTTCACATCGCCATCAACATGGACAACATTCTCGTCCTCGAAACACCGAACAACATGGGCAATCGCATCTACTTCCCGAATGTGTCCAAGGAATTGATTTCCCAGCCCCTCCCCTTTGCTCGCACCCTTCACCAGACCCGCGATGTCAACAAATTCAATTGTGCTCGGAACGATTTTCGGCGGCGCGTAAAGCTTGACCAGAGATTCGATCCGGTCGTCGTGCACCGCAACCACGCCGACATTCGGATCAATCGTGCAGAAAGGATAGTTCGCCGCCTCAGCACCTGCTGCGGTAATAGCATTGAATAATGTGGACTTCCCGACATTCGGAAGGCCCACAATACCGCAGTTAAAACCCATAGAGAAGAATATTGATCAAAAGAAGCCGTAACGAAATGAGATTGGGAAATTAAGCGTTGAGTTGATTCGTAGCCAATGGGTGAAAAGACATTTGTACCTCAGAAGTGGGAAAAAGGTACATAAATCAACTTAGATTTACAAGGATCAATTCGGGAGTTGGCGAAGCCGGGTTTGTTGTTGGCCAAGAAGTTGACGAAGTTCGCGCAGTTTCAGGAAATCCGGATCAGCCATTTTCCAGAATGAAAGCAATCTGTCCCCGATTTCGCCTGTCATTCGATCATCCCGCTTTTCATGATAGATCTTCGAAAGGAGTAGGAGCACGTCCGGATTGTTTGGGTTGATGGTGAGCGCCTCCTCAATCGCCGAAAGAGCCTGGTCGAACTCCCTTGTCTGCAGATAAACCTCCGCTTCCTCCTCACTCACCCTCGCACGGGTAAGAGGCGTTGTGAATGCTCTAGCGCTATCGCACGCCAGGAGGGCATCTTCGAATCTTCGTCGGGCAGTGAACAATCGCGCCTGCGCGAGATAGTATCCGATCATGACCGGCGATTCTGTCAGGTTTCGTCGCGAAAACCCCTTGTGGATTTCTGTAATTACTGATTGCGCATCATCAAATTTCTTGAGTTTGATGAGCGCTTCGATTTCTCCATACTTGAGTACGGCGTTCGATGAATCAGCGGCAAAACTCTGCTCGTACTGGTCTCGGGCCAATTCGTACTCTCCCCGCAAGAGATTCAATGCCGCGCGCATGGAGAGACCCCATGCTTCACGCTTGTTCTCGGGAAACTCCTTCATTCCCTCTACAAACTCTGCTTCGGCATCGCGCAACCTCCCCGCGATAGTGTAGACATTCCCGATTTGCGTATGGGAATACCAATAGTCAGGTTTGATCTCAAGCGACTTCTTATATTGACGAAGTGCTTCTTCATAATCGCCGACGCGCATCAGAAGATCAGCATAGCTTGCACGCGGGTCAGCACTCTGCGGAACAAGTCTAATGTAACGCCTCATGTAGAGCAGAGCTTTCTTCTGGTCGCCAGTTTGGGAATAAGCGTATCCAAGCGACATGGATGCAGGCGCGTAGGTGGAATCAATCGCAAGTGCGCTGAGATAGGATTTTATTGCTTCATCAAGTCTCTTGCGTGATTCATAAACGTGTCCGCGATACACAAGGGCTTCGGGCTCATTCGGGTATTCTGAAAGAAGCGAGTCAGCTACTGCAATCGCCGCATCCTGTCTGAAAAATATCGAATGATTCCACATCCGAACATAGAGCCTTTCCCGATCGGATGCGTGATCGAAATTTTCGAATGCTCGTGCAATGTGCTTGCGCGCTTGCTCCTCGTCGTCAGCACTCATGCTGACGAGAGCCAGCTTTCCCCATGCAAGAACGAACGTTGAATCGAATTCGAGGGCACGGTGAAATGATCGAGCAGCCTGGCTGAAATAGAAATTGTCAAGATGCGATATCCCATCTCGATAGGCCGCGAGAGCTTCTGCGGAAGTCGTTGAAATCTTCGGGGGTGTGTTGCACCCAAATCCAAGAATTACAAGGGCTATGAACGATGCTAAAAAATGCGCAGACAGGCTTTTCATAATAGGCTGAGTTGACGTCTTATTTCTGTTTCGATCCATTCCTATAGTACGCGCTCAAGGAGTGACAGTTTCGCTTCAATGAGGTAGGTGGATCCAGATAGCAGATAGAGAGACTGGTGTGTGGGCTCTGCATCGAGGTGTGTGAAACTATGGTCTTGAGTCGGGCTTCTTGTCACGACCCCTCGAGAAGTCCGGGACATCCTCAATTGGAACTGACTCGCGCAAGTTCTTTAAACGTTTGAGCATTTCGTCGACTTTATCGAGACTCTGGTTGATCACTTCTAAGTAATGACCCTGTTTTTCGGCATCAACTTCGGCGTGCTCCAAAAAATAGGCAGCCATCCGAATGACCCCAAGTGGGTTATTGATCTCGTGAGTGAGTTCGCGGATCCCGGCTTTAAGTTTTACGACATGCTGGTGGAGGGTCTCTTGATCCCCTTGTTGCTCGGGCACACTATTTCCTTAGTCTTTGGACTCATCAAGAAAGACCGGTTTTTCGGATTTCACGATGGAGACAATTGTCTTAATCAGAACGTTGATGTCAGAGAGCTTATCCAACGCGTAATTTGCGATAGTTCGAGAGAGCTGATTCTTAGTTTCCTGGTCGAGATATCCTGAAACGACAAGAACCTTCATGTCGTGTTCATTTTTTCTGTTCTTGAGAAGTTCAAGCACCTGGAATCCATCCAGCTTTGGCATCTTGATATCTAGGATTACGAGCTGCGGCTTTATCTCGCCAATGAGCATGAGGCCTTCATATCCGTCATCGGTGACGGTAATCTCCGCATCAGGCAGATCAACAGCAATGGCGCTCTTGAGCATTTGCGAATAGTCGTGATCATCGTCGATGATGAGGATGTGAGTCGTCCGCTCGTCTACGTAATCAAAGGGGATATCCATTCCGGCAACATCCAGGAACTTCTTGATGTTTGCAGGCCAGACTCTATAATGCCCACCGTACGTTGTGAAGGCCTTGAGCCCGCCGTCATAAATCCAATTGAGCACAGTCTTCTTACTCACGCGGCATATTTCTGCAACCTGACCAACGCTGAGAGGTTTTTTATATGTGATTTGGTGAGGCCCATCTACTTGGTGTCTATGATTTTCTCAGTTTTCGTTTGAAAAAAATATACAACAACATTGCGCTCCAATCAAGAGCTTTCTGTCATCTGAGACGGGGGTCACTTTTCCGGTCCGATATGTGCTATTTCTCTCAACAGGTCGCGTTTTGTAAATGCTCCCTTCTTCATGAGACCGGAAACGAATTCTGAAAGTTCCGCCTGCTCTGTTTCATCAATATCCATTGAGGTGAGGATAATAATTGGGATATCTCGTGATGCGGGGATTTGTTTAAGCTCTTGGGCAACATCAAAGCCAGACATCTCGGGCATCACAATATCGAGAATAATCAGGTCGGGATGTTCTCGCACTGCGATTTCTACGCCTTGTTTCCCATCGTTGGCCTTGAGTACCCGGTATCCTTCGCTCTCCAGAATAAGCTGAATGAGATCCGTGGCACTCTTGTCATCATCAATGGCAAGGACCGTCGGTGGGCGCTCCCCCGGCTTCCGAACAAGATGGACACGATCAAGGGCTTTGATGAGATCGTCGCGGTTGACTGGTTTCACAAAATAATCCACTGCGCCGAGCCCAAACCCGAGGTTTTTTTCGTCAATGATCGATACAATGACAATTGGAATATGCTTGCACAATGGATGGCGCTTCAATTCCTTCATTACCTGCCAACCGTCTTTTACCGGTAGCATCAAATCGAGCGTGATTACACTCGGCCGAAGTTCCTTCGACATCTCAACAGCCTCGGCTCCATCCTTCGCAATTACAACTCGATACCCTGCAGACTCAATGTGCATTTTCATCAATTCTGCCGCCTGAGGTGAGTCCTCTACAACAAGGGCAAGCGGACGCTCTTCATTGCGAAGAGGCTTGTTCTCGCGTTTGAGAACCTCCAGAAGCATTTCCCCTTGCTTTCCTAACTCGGTCGAAACATCGATCACAAGAGGAATCCGAAAGGAGACGGTCGAACCTTCACCCCATGTACTGTCAATCCAGATGGTTCCACCATGAAGCTCAATCAGCTTCTTTGTAATTGCCAACCCGAGACCGATCCCCTTCCGATTCATTTCTTTCCCGTCGGCTGCCTGCTTGAACGGTTTGAAGAGATGGGGAACATCAGCCGCCTTTATACCTATTCCATGGTCGCGCACCTCAAATTGCATATCGTTCCCTTCTCTGACCGAAGAGATCCGGACAGTTCCTCCCTGGTCGCTGAATTTGATTGCGTTTGAAACGAGGTTGATAAGGATCTGTTTGAAGCGTGTCTGGTCGACAACAATTTCATCGAACTCCGGGGAGAAAGCAAACTCAAGGTTGATATGCTTCTCCTGAATCGAGGCGGAGAGGACTCGTCGAATGCTTTCCTGAAAATACGATACCGGATAGCTGGCGATATGAAGATCAAGGGTTCCAGATTCAATCTTGGAAAGATCCAGAATATCATTAATAATCAGTTGAAGATGTTTGCCGCTTGCGTTGATGTTCTTCATGAATTCCTCAACGGAAGTTTGAGGAAGTTCTTCCAGTTGAGTGGCCAGAAGGTCGGAGAATCCGATAATCGAATTGAGAGGTGACCGCAACTCATGACTGAACATTGCGAGGAACTTCTTAAGCGTTTCACTCGCCTCTTGCGTCTTCAGCGTTTGCTCCTCCAGTTCAACATTTTTCCGTCGAATCTCGTCAATCAGTCTCTTCCGACTCATTCCCCCCGCTAGCTCGCCCGCAACAAGCGTAAGCAACTCAATTTCACTGGCGACATAGTTCTTGTCTTTCATTGTGACTGCTTCGACGACTCCCTGAAGCTCGCCCTGGACTATCAGCGGCATGACAATGAGAGTCTTAATTTTTTGTTTCTCAAATTCACCACGCAGAGTGCTCCCAACAGTCGAGAGACTGAGATCGTCTGTTACCACCGGAGTTTTGTCCTTTGCCACTCGCGCTGCCAGACGGGGGGAACTTGAATCTACTTTCTGGTGAACCGTGTCTGGGGCAAAATCCACGTCCAAAAGCGCCGGCGCAACCAGCCTTATTTCGTTGTTGTGGTGGTCAAACAGAAACACAGAGATGAGCCGGGGTGAGATCTCAAAGATCCTGGAAATTTGTTCACCTGCACTAACGCAGAGTTCGTCGAGGTGACGGGATGTATTGATGACATGAGAGATTTCGGCCATGATCTCCCTTTGGCGCTCATCCTGCTTCCGCCGCGTGATATCCTGAAAGAACACCGAAAGTCCCGATGTCGCCGGATACATGCGGATATCGTACCACGTCTCAAATTTGTCATCCTTGTACGCAGTTTCAATGCTTTGAAAAGTCTGTGTTTCCATGGCAAGTTTGTATGTCTCACCTAGTGGAGCTCCCTTTGCGTTTGGAAAAATCTCGAAGATGTGCTTCCCCAATACCTCCTCACTTTTGAGACCCGTCCCCTCCTCGGCTGCATGGTTCCAATACGTTATCGAGAAATCCTGGTTCAACGCCAAGAAGCCACCTGAAATGCTCTCAAGAATACTTTTGTAATCAAATTCGGGGTACATATGTCCCACCTTTTGAGAAAAACGAGAATTTGACCAACCGCCAAGAATTGTGTCTCGTAATTAGCCATTTCTATAACAAAATGCAAGGACCTTCTAAACAATCACTTGAAAAGAATGGAAGTAAGATTGGAACTATGCTTTTCGGGGTCGGGCTTTCCGAGGTGTGGGCGAGCTTTTGGAACTAGGTACCTATTGAATTCCAGCACCCGTGAGGAGGCGAAGAGCTTCAAGATATTTTTTTCTAGTGGTTTCCACGACATCCGGTGGAAGGCTTGGGGCTGGTGGATTTCTATCCCATTTAACGGATAGTAAATAGTCTCGAACGAATTGCTTGTCAAAACTCGGCTGGGCACCTCCGGGCCGATACAGATCCATTGGCCAAAACCGTGACGAATCGGGCGTCAGAGCCTCATCGATCCAAACAAGGTTACCTTCCTGATCAGTCCCAAATTCAAACTTGGTGTCGGCGATAATGATTCCCTTGGTTTCTGCGAAAGCTGCCCCCTCTTGATAAATTCGCATGCTAAGATTCTTCAGCTGAGCGGCACGCTCAATGCCAACCTTCTCTTCCACCGTGGCGAGGGAAATCGTCTGGTCATGTTCTCCCAATTCCGCTTTTGTTGAGGGTGTGAAAAGGGGATCGGGAAGCTTCTCCGACTCCTTCAGACCGCTCTTGATTGGAATGCCGCTGATAGATTGCGTCTTCAGATAGTCCTTCCATCCAGACCCGGAAAGGTAGCCCCGGACAACACACTCTACCGGAAGAGGATCTGTCTTCTTCACGAGCATGCTCCTCCCCCAAAAGATTTCCGGAGCTGATGAAAAGGGATCGGGGAAGTCATGAACATCAATCGTGAGAACATGATGGGAAACGATATGGGACAGTCTCTTGAACCAGAAGTGAGAGATCTGGGTCAGAACTTTGCCTTTATCCGGAATCCCATCGGGGAGGATGACATCGAACGCGGAAATTCGATCAGTTGCGACAATCAATAATGAATCGCCAAGATCATAAATATCCCGGACCTTACCTCGTCTCGTCGGCGTCCAATGTTGCGTACTTGTGTCAGTAACAACGGGAAGTGAGTTCATTACAGAAAGTCCTCAGGTCATATATATGGTAGGTATCGTCAAAACTAAAATGCATCGATCGACGTTTTTGATCGATGCATCTGATAAGCAATTGTAGTCCCAGCCTAACTTTCTAAGCGAACTCCCATAATCTCTTCAATCGTTGACCTCTTGAAGGTTTTGCTAGGTGGCTCGGCCTCCGTTGGACGACCAAGAGAGCTTAATTTCAAGCCTTCCCAGTCTTTTTCAATTCTCGCATTCACAAATTCTTGGACAACTTTGCGAAGCCCCTCACCCACCTTCTTTGTGCTTCTAACGTCAACAAAGATATCAACTTGAACTTCGCTATGTGAGACTTTGCGGGGAACAAGCATGTAGTCTCCGCTTTCAAAGTGACGCCAGTTATACATTCTCCTGGCCGGACTAAATGTGGAAGGGATATGCTTGAAACTGCGGTCGTTCGATGTGGGAACAAGTTTGACCGTTACCCGCTCCACCCTGTGTGCTGTTCGAACCGGACTCATTGTTCTCAATTATTATGAATCTGCAATGGCCTTCAAAGTCAACAGGAAAAATATAGAGACTCTTTTTCACTATTGCAAATTGTTACCATCACAAGTGTCAATTTCTCAACGAGTTAAGCGGGTTTCTGGTGTGATCCAAAACGCGCCTCTTTCTGGATGGCGTTTGAAAGCAAAAGGAGGTAAGTCTCTCGAGGAATGTCTGTAATCCCAAATTGAGCCATATGATCGTTCGAAAACTGGGTGTCAAGCAACTCGTAGCCTCCAGACTTGAGTATTTCCACCAACTGGACGAATGCTACCTTTGATGCATTTGACTCAGCGCTGAACATTGATTCGCCGAAAAACGCTGCTCCAATAGAAACACCGTATAATCCGCCAACCAATTTTTCTTCGCGCCACGATTCAACCGAGTGGACGTGTCCTGCACGATGTAGGGCCGAATAAGCCTTCACGACTTCTTCGGAAATCCAGGTATCCTCCCTGCGAGCACATAACCGGATTACATTCTCACAAGCGGTATCAACTCGAATTTCAAAGATATTCTTCTTGATTATCTGCCGAAGGCTCCGATGAGGTTTAAACTCCTTGAACGGGATGATGGATCGCGGATCGGGCGAGTACCAGCGGATCTCACCCGATTCACCGTCCGCCATCGGGAAGTATCCGTTCGAATAGGCAAGAAGAAGAAACTCTACCGAGAGGGATTCATTAAGGTGAGGATGGTTCATACGGCGTGTCTTCCTTCTTCTTGGTCCAAGTCATCAACATCTCCTTTCCCGCTCTCGGCGAAACTGGATGGGCAGGCTCATTTGATGACTGCAGGTTTTGAAATATTGACCAAACAGCTCCCGAACTTCATCGACGTTCACCGCGAACGGTGGACCACCCGGACGATTGTCGAGAGGAAAAAAGAGCGACGAATGTTCCCGATGGGCGAAGCATACTGGAGACAACGCGAACGAATTCCCGGCGCCGGGA
>QKGJ01000358.1 GCA_003251275.1 Ignavibacteria bacterium | reverse complement strand
AAAAACGGCAATGCAACCATCTTCCGGTTGAAAGAACGCAAGTTGGATTCATCCGTTTCCTCTCTCGTGAAAGGAGAATTCCTGATTCTTTGCAAGCCGAAAGTGGAGCATCTCGTCATTGACCTGGCCGATGTGGAGTTCTGCGATAGTAGTGGACTCAGCGCCCTGTTGATTGCGGAAAGAAAAATGAAAGAACACGGTGGCAAGGTAACCCTCTCCAACGTCCACCGAAAGGTGTTGAACCTCCTTAAAATCTCGATGCTCGATCGTATCTTTACGATCGAAGAGGCTGCACACGCGAAGTAGCTGCACAACCCACATTCCCCTGGTCTGAATGGGCTTTACCACCCTCGACTACGTTATCGTCGTTCTGTATCTCGTGGCAATGGCCGGTATCGGGCTCTTCGCTGGCGGTCGCCAATCATCGAGCCGCGATTATTTTCTCGGAAAAAAAGATATCCCTTGGTGGGCAGCATGCCTCGCAATCGTTGCTACGGAAACGAGCACCCTCACCTTCATCAGCATTCCCGGTCTCGCATATGCAACGAACCTTAATTTCTTGCAAGTAACAATCGGCTATCTTCTCGGCAGGGTCGTTGTCAGTTTTATTCTTCTGCCGGCCTACGCGCGTGGTGACTTAACAACAGCGTATCAGTTTCTCGCCGGACGGTTTGGCGGTTCGATGCGGAGCGTTACCAGCATTACGTTCATGTTCACGCGCGTGTTGGCAGATGGCGTCCGATTATTTGCCACGGCGATTCCTCTCACCATTCTACTCAAAGGATGGAATACCTTTACAGACGTTCCTGACCAGCAAATCTACATCGTCGCAATTCTCGTTCTTGCCGGTATTACGTTATCGTATACGTTTATCGGCGGCGTACGCGCAGTCATTTGGACCGACGTCGTGCAGATGTTTATTTATCTCGGCGGCGCAATCGGCGCAATCGCCGTCATCGCATCGTCTCTCGATTGGTCATTCGGAACAATTCCACTCGAAAAGATTTCCGTGCTGAACACAGGATTTTCTCTCGGCTGGAAGGAATTCCTCTCGACTCCCTATACGCTTCCCGCCAGCCTTCTCGGAGGTGCTGTTCTTTCCATGGCCTCGCATGGCACCGACCAGATAATCGTGCAACGGTTGTTTACCGTTCGCACTCTCGCAGGAAGTCAGAAGGCATTGATCGGCAGCGGCGTCCTGGTGATCCTTCAATTCCTTCTGTTCCTTCTTATTGGCGTCCTCCTCTCTTCCTTTTACCATGGTCAATCCCTCAGCGGGCTGGGTTTGACAAAAACCGACGAAATCTTTCCCATGTTCATTATTCAAAGCATGCCGTCGGGGCTCTCTGGAATTATCATTGCTGGGCTCCTTGCCGCCGCGATGTCAACTCTTTCAGGGTCTGTCAATTCCCTTGCTGCCACAAGCATGAATGACATCTACATCCCGCTACGAAAGGGAGAAATTGGAGTAAAGAAAGGGCTATTGGTCTCCCGATTGTTGACACTGTGGTGGTGTGTGGTTCTCGTTGGACTTGCCATTTATTTTATCACGAACACCTCCACCACGCTGGTTGAACTGGCCCTTGGGATTGCTTCAGTCACCTACGGAGGATTGTTGGGGACATTTCTGCTCGGCGTCCTCTCTCCGCGAATCCGTCAAGGAGATGCGATGATTGGCTTTGCCAGCGGCATTGCCATCATGATCGTTGTTGTTACGACAACCGGCATCGCGTGGACATGGTACACCATCATCGGTACATCAACAACCCTGATCGTCGGGCATCTTTCCAACTTTCTCACTTTGCGGTAGAAATAAATGATATCGAATGCGATGACAATGATTGACTGGCTCGTAATTGCAGGTTATTTTGCCATGAGTCTTGCGATAGGACTTCTCTATGCTCGACGGGCCGGGATGAATACTTCCGAGTTCTTTCTTGCGGGACGTAATCTCCCCTGGTGGCTCGCGGGCACCTCCATGGTTGCCACAACCTTTGCGGCAGACACGCCTCTTGCGGTGACAGAACTTGTGGCGAAGAACGGCATCGCCGGAAACTGGCTCTGGTGGAATTTCATGTTCGGCGGAATGCTTACGGTGTTTTTCTTCGCCCGATTGTGGAGACGCGCAGGAATTCAAACGGATGTGGAATTCGTAGAGCTACGTTACTCTGGAAAGGCAGCTGCTTTCCTGCGGGGCTTTCGCGCGATGTACCTGGGGATTTTTATCAACTGTGTTATTATGGGATGGGTCAATCTCGCAATGGCAACAATTCTGGAGGGAATGTTCGGCATACCGAAAAACGAGGTGTTGGTCTACGTGGGATGTGCTTTGATTATCACCGCCTCTTACTCGGCCCTATCGGGTTTATGGGGTGTTGCAGTCACGGACGCATTCCAGTTTGCTCTTGCCATGGCCGGAACTATCATCCTGGCGGTCATCGTCCTGCAATTACCACAGGTTGGGGGTATTGAAGGACTCCAGGAAAAGCTTCCCTCATGGGTATTCCAGTTCTCTCCCACAATCGGGGAAACTTCAACCTCGGTGGGAGGAGCATTTGCATTGTCCCTCGCCACGTTTCTTGCTTTCGTCGGAGTTCAGTGGTGGTCATCGTGGTATCCCGGTGCAGAACCGGGTGGAGGCGGATACGTCGCCCAGCGGATGATGTCTGCCAAAGATGAGAAAAACTCTCTCCTCGCAACTTTGTGGTTTACAATTGCACACTATTGCATTCGTCCCTGGCCGTGGATCCTTGTCGGGCTGGCTTCTCTCGTCCTCTATCCTGAGCTTGCACCCGAAGCAAAGCGGCTTGGCTACGTCTATGCGATGCGGGACTTTCTTCCCGCCGGTGTCAAAGGGATGCTGATAGCTTCGTTCTTCGCCGCGTACATGTCCACGGTCGCTACCCAGTTGAATTGGGGCACGTCCTATGTGATCAATGATTTCTACAAGAGGTTTATCAGTCCTTCAAGTGACTTCGTCAGTGAAGGAAGCGCCGAAAAGAACTATGTATTCATGGGCCGCATCGTAACACTCTTCATAATGATTCTCTCCCTGGTCGTTACCTCACTCCTCGATACAATTGCAGGTGCATGGACTTTTCTCATCGAGGCCGGTGCTGGTATCGGACTTGTCCTGATTCTCCGGTGGTTCTGGTGGCGGGTCAACGCTTGGAGCGAGATTAGTGCAATGGCGATTCCCCTCATCCTTTACGGTCTCATCACCGTAGGCAATCAGGCTGGAATCGTGCGTCTTGAATTTCCCGCTACCCTGTATCTCATTGTCTCCTTGACGACGTTGGGATGGCTTGTCGTTACATTCCTTACAAAGCCAACACACATAGAAACGCTTGAGCATTTCTATGCGCGCGTTCACCCAGGGGGTGAGGGCTGGCGCAAGATTGCAGAACGAATGCCCGGCATACAGGGCGACACCGGATATGGAAGACTAGTGCTCGATTGGCTGGCGGGGGTTGTGCTGGTGTTTTGCGCGCTATTTGGAACCGGGAAGATATTGTTTGGGGATGTTGTGAGCGGGATGATTTTCCTGGGGACGGCCTCGGCTGCGGCTGCCTTTCTCATTTACGACCTTTCTCGTCGTGGGTTCTCTTCGATTGTCAAATAAGTCGTAACCTATTCAACTTTTTCCACTTTGATAAAGTTGGTAGAACCACCGGCAAAGAACGGCTGACCCGCAAGAAGAACAATGTAGTCGCCGCTTGACACCATCCCGGATCGCAGCAACAGTTCCTGAATCTTCTTGAGAGCAACGTCCGAGTCCTCGTTCAAACTTTCTACCACCATTCCCTGAACTCCCCAAATCAGATTTAGACGTCGACGTATTTTCATCCGATCCGTGATGGCAATAATCTGTGGTTCCGGTCTGTACCGTGATAACACCCGTGCGGTCGCACCCGAATGCGTCACACACACAATGGCTGCAGCATTCATCTGTTCTGCGAGGACACACGCGGCACGTCCAAGCGCATCGAGCCTGCTTGTCACTCCCGATGATTGTTGCGCATAGAGTAATCGCGGACCGATATGTTCACCCTCTACCTTCATGATAATCCGACTCATGATATGGACCGCGTCGAGGGGATATTTCCCTACGGACGTCTCTCCACTCAGCATAACAGCGTCGCCGCCATCAATGACTGCGTTCGCAACGTCGCTGGCTTCCGCGCGTGTGGGAGTTGGGCTGTTAATCATCGACTCCAGCATTTGTGTTGCGATGATGACCGGTTTCCCAACCTCATTGCATTTCTTGATGATCATCTTCTGGAGAATAGGAACGTCCTCCGGGGCCAGCTCCACCCCCAGATCTCCCCGGGCAATCATGATACCGTCTGCTTCGGAGATAATCGAATCAATATTTGCGATTGCCTGGGGTTTTTCAATCTTTGCGATGATGGGAAGAAACCGCCCTTTGGATATTCGGGAGATTACTTCCTGGCGGAGCGCCCGGATATCCTCCGCAGTACGAACGAAGGAAAGGGCCACATAATCCACCTCGTGCTTGATGCCGAACTCCAGATCATGAAGATCTTTCGGCGTGAATGACGGGGCACTGACCGCAACGCCCGGTAGGTTAATACCTTTGTGGGATGAGAGGATTCCCCCGATCATTACTTCACACACGACGGTCGTGGCCTTGACTTCGAGGACTCGAAGCCTCATTTTTCCGTCGTCCAACAGGATTCGATCCCCGGCATGAACATCTTTCGTAAGATTCTGATAAGTGGTCGATACTTGGGTCTTATCCCCATTGACTGCGTCGGTGGTAATGGAAAACGTATCTCCTGTATGCAGCTCAATGAATGGTTCCTTGATTTCACCGATACGAATCTTCGGCCCCTGAAGATCCTGCAAAATTGTCAATGTCGTATTGCTCCGTCGCGCAGCTTCGTTGACATTATCAATCGTTTTGAGATGATCATCATACGATCCGTGCGAGAAGTTCAAGCGGACGACATCCATTCCCGCCTCAATTAACTTGAGAAGCATCTCGACGCTATTGGTGGAGGGACCGAGCGTACAGATGATTTTTGTTTTTTCGCGAGGAAACATGGATACAGTCCTATTTATTATGATGGGAAAACACTTCTTCTACAATCGTCGGCAAGACTATTCCAGCCGCGCCGTGGAGAAATTCATCTGCAGATTCTGTGAGAGGGGTTGGTTCAGGATTTACTTCGACCAAAAAAGCTCCGTGCTGCTTCGCTGAATACGGCAACGACGCTGCCGGGAACACCACACCCGACGTTCCAATCGAAAGAACAACATCGGCTGATTCCATCGCAGCGACAGCGCCATTCCATTCATCCTCGGGCAAGATTTCGCCAAACCAGACGACATCCGGTCGTATCAATCCTGAGCACGCCTTGCCATTGCGCTCGGTGCGACAATACGGAATGCCCTCAATCAAATGGGTCTCGACATCCATAAAGGTCGTGCCGCACTGCATGCAGTAGTTTCGCTCGATGTTTCCGTGAAGCTCGAAAACACGCGTACTGCCCGCTCTTCGGTGAAGGTTATCTATATTCTGGGTGACGACAGTAACGAAGGGAACACATTGTTCCAACGCTGCCAGAGCACGATGGCCTGCATTCGGCTGAACTGATCTGATGACCTTTCTTCTTTCGCTGTACCAATGCCATACCAGTTCAGGGTTACGCATAAACCCATCGACACTTGCCAACTCCTCTGGCTTGAACTTCTTCCAGATTCCATCGTTGCTACGAAATGTGGGAACCCCACTTTCCGCCGAGATGCCGGCCCCGGTGAATGCCACCACGAACTCGGCTGCCGCAAGGCGCTTTCGCAATAACTCCGATATCATTTCCCTTCCTGCACCGGCAAGAGAGTCAAATGATCCCACAGTGCTTGCGACCGCATGAGAGTATCGACAAGCACTGTTCTCAGACCTCCATTCAACCACAACTGTGTTTGATCGTCATAGTGCTTGTGGAGAACCTGCCCCGACTGCCCCGTAGGCAATACTCGATACGCCTTCTCCGGATGGGCCATGTCCACTATCTGACGAAAGGATGCGCCGACCGTCACAGCGAACGGTTCGTTGTAACTGTATTCCCCGCTGAGCAATGCGGTGGGTCCACCTCGATAGGGAAACGGGCCGATGTTGAAGATGGTCCCCAATGGGGGCACTAAGCCAAAGGGATGTTTCAAGGTCACCGTATGCGCGTCTCCCCATCGCCACATTCGTGTATCCCGACCAAGAGTGGACTCGAGGTGAACAACCGCCTCCTGTAAACTCTTACGGATGATATCGTCCCGTCTCTCTACCTGAGAAGTCGTCACGTCATCAAACCATGCAGTCGAATCTTCTTCCAGCATCTTTGACATAACACGTACCGGAATGTTAACAAGAATTACAAAATCGTGGAACAGCTCTTCTCCCATTTCGTCCTTATAGGTGTTCGCGAGAAGGCGGGTGTAGAATTCCTGAAAGATCAGAGTTGCAATGTCATTTTCATCGAAATGGAAATTCCAATTCTCGAAGTATTCGAGGAGTTTTTCCTTTTCAGGTAGGTCAGTCTTTCGGAGCACCGCAAGAAGAAAGGGAGTCGTTGCTCGTGCCTGGGATGAATATGTGTCGTTCTGAAGACGAGAAAAGTCATCCGGAGAAAACACATCTTGCTTTCCAAGAAACTCTCGCAGGCGGAGAATACGGGCGGGAGGTTCCCAGAGGTTTGAGATCAGGTACGGATACGAGTCGTCCACAATCTTGTTATTCGCCGTCGCAATGTACCCTTCGGATGGGTTGAAAAGATGCGGGAGTTTCTCAAATGGAACGAACCCCTTCCATTCCGTCTCCTTTGTCCATCCCGGAAGCGGCATTGTGGAATTGACCCCCGCTCGAAGGGGCAACTTCACGCCGCACCAATAGCCGATATTCCCATGCACATCACCATACACAAAGTTCTGCCCGGGACCAGGAAATTCCCTAACTCCCACAAGGAATTCATTCCAGTTTGTAGCGCGATTGATTTTATAGAACGCGTCTATTTGATTGTCCCGTTCAGCTCCTGTCCATCGCATCGTTGCAACAAAAGGCAAGTGCCCTTTTTGGAGTCTTGTATGAATGTCTGTCACCACCGGCCCGTGATGCGTTGATCGCACTATAAACTTGACTGTGCTGTCTCCCCGCACTGAGATTTCCTCGTCGCGAACCTTCACAGAAAGCCACTTACCATCGTAGAGGTATGTCAATTGATCCACCGAGTCCAGTTGTTCGATGTAATAATCCGCGTCATCGGCCATGACCGCAGTGACTCCCCATGCCACGTGATCGTTGTGCCCGGAGACCACGCCGGGTATTCCCGGAACCGACATGCCGCTGACATTGAGATCATGAGAGGAAATATGCACCTCATACCAATTCGAAGGTGCGTGCAGTTGGAGGTGAGTATCGTTTGCGAGAATGACTTTAGAAGAAGACGATTTTTGGGGAGCCACCACCCAAGCATTGCTCCCCGCGGACATGCCCTCATTTCCATTGAATTGATTGTATTGACGGGCAATATTCAGCCATTCTGTCCCGTCTGAAGCAATTGCTTTGAGTGCACTTCGTGACACAATCGGCGGAACATTCCCCGGGTACGGCGGGAACAGTTCGATAGCCTTGTCATAGCCAACTCGATCGGCGATCCCACCCAGCGTCAGGTCAACCCACCAGGACATGTTCAGTTGCCATGACATGAGCCTCCCGATGATAATGCTGTGAACAGGTGTCCACGGTTCAGGCTCGTAGCCCAGCATATCAAACTCTACCGGATACCGACCTTTGGCAAGAGTAATGTATGCATTCACACCATCAGCATACCATTGCAACCGCCCTGCGGATGCAGAATCGAGATGCCCGGCAACGGTTTCAGCAATATGCTGGATGCCAATGATGCGGAACATCTTGTCGAATTCAATCGTTACCGATCCAAAAATCTCGGAGAGTCTCCCCATTCCCGCACGTCTCCCAACATCCATCTGCCACATCCTACCCTGCGCATGAACAAACCCCCACGCCATCATGAGGTCATGGTCGTTCTCCGCACCAATATGGGGAACACCGAATTCGTCCCGCGCGATTGATACGGATTGGATCAATCCAGAGACTTCAATCGTGCCGGTTGTTTGGGGATATGATTTTTGAATCTGAAAGCGAAAGAAGAAGAAGAGAGAGACCAGAAGGACAAAGAAGACGGCCGTAATCCCGATGAAAATCTTGGTACGTTTGCGCAAGAATCACTCCGAAATTGGAACCAGCGGAACACACCCGGCCCTGAGAGAAGAAAACGAAGCGGTGCAGCGTCAATATATCGAATGGAGCGTACTCTTGCAAACAAAGAGGAATCGGGCCAGCGTTTGCCGGCCCGGGTGTGATGCATTTCAGTAGCGGAAGGAAAGCGTTGCAAGAACGTTGTGCCTCCGCACCTGGTCATCAACGCGTGCACTTGCGTCGTAGTTGTCACGGAACGTATCCCAGAAACCATACGCATATGATATGTCAAACATCGCGGCTTCACTGAGTTGAATTCCAACACCACCAGTGACGAACTTCTGGTCAAACGAGGACGGATCCCCACGATACGGAGACGGATGCAGCATGAAGCCAGCGCGCAGCCGCAAACCGATATTCTTTAATTCGTATTCCCCCCCAACGTTGATATTCGCGGTTCCAACAAATAGGTCCTTGATCGTACGATTATATGACAACAAATCCTGCGTTCCTTTGGTAAACTCCAATTGAGTCCAATCCGTGTATTCCACATCCGCGGACAGCATAAAGCTATTCAACAAAACGGAAACGCCTCCACTGAAGACCCATGGCGTGGAGATGTCATACTCGGTCTCCCCTCTGTCGGTGAGTGGCCCGAAACTATCGCCGTTGTCAAAGAGGCTCCGGTAGTCCGTCCCGAATGTTTCTTTTACGCGAAGGCCGGTAGGCGTTTTGATCCCGATGCCGACTCGATACTGATCTTCCTTTCTGATTAACAGGCCGAACTTCGCATTGAATCCGGTAATATCACTGCGGATGTTGTCCTCAATGATAAATCTCTCAAAATCGTACGGGGATGTTTCATAAATTCTACGAATGTCCGACTCGGTATAGGTTCCGTCATATCGATACTGTCCCGAGAGATACGTGAGAGTCATTCCTGCAGAAATATTGGGGGCGACTTCAATGCCGCCTCCTGCAGACCATTGGTTGAGCCCTCCCCCTTCAAGTGCTTTTTCCATTTCCTGAAGATTTCCAGTGACAGGGTTAATCCATCGGCCCGTCACAGAATCAATGTCAGCGAGAAAGAGTTCATACGCAACATTGCCAGCAGGGTTTGCCGGGGCAAGCGCACCATTAGGCGCGAAAGTCTGAATAAGACTCGTTCCCGTGTTGAAACGTTCAAAGGAAATGCCAGTGGAGAAGTCGGTCGGTCGCTGGTAGCCGAGCGCAATCACCATGCTTCCCCTCTTCGTGGGGACTGGCAGGACGAACCCGATCGAGTTTAACGATGTTGAATTGATCGAATAGTCTGATGTGGTCCCTGAAAACAAACTGGCACTCTGCGTATTCAGATGACCAAGCCCAACGGAAAATTCGCTGAAGCGAATCTGCGTCAGGCCGGCAGGATTCCAGTAGAGTGCACTGAAGTCGTTCGCAATACCCGTAAAAGCATTTCCCATACCCAGGGCACGTGCGCCAACCCCAACTCCGGGTGTTGCGAACCGGAGTGCATCCTCGGGAAATTGGGCATGGGCAGCATTGCTGCAAAACCAAATCAAGAATCCCGCACCTAGTATGCGTACTGTCTGCTTTCTCATAAGAACCTCGCTCATGTTTACACTATCACCGGACAAAAAAAACCCATTTGCATCAACGTCCACTGCATAATCAGTTGTCGAAGAGGTACAAATGGGCTAACAACAACCCTAAGATTTACTTTCTCCCACTCCGCGAGCCACCACCACTTCTTGTTCCACCGCCGCCGGATGAGGGGGGAGGTGAACTTGGAGGAGTGGACGAGCGCGGAGCTACTTGCGGAGCCGATCGTGGGGGTGAGGAAGTGCTCCGACCTCCACTGCTTCTCGGTGTACTTCTGGGGGCGACTGAACGGGAAGGTGTTCTGGTCCTTGAAGATCTTCCAACGCTCTCCCGGTTTCTTCCTGACCCGCTCCGCGAACCACTCCGAACTGCCGTTCCGGTTCTTGTTGATGACCCGGGTTTAACTGTCGTACGGGGTGACGTGCGTGTCGCTCCAACTTTTTCATTGCCGCGACTACGTGCAGCGGTCGGGAGAGTCATACCACCGGTGTTTTCGGATCCTCTCGTTGTTCCTGAATATCCCCGTGTCGCGCCGCTGCCGCGTGTGTTCCCAAAACTCCTGGTGTCGGCATATGACCGGCGGGAACCACCGCCCCAGATCGGATATCCCGAATATGGATAGCCGTAAGATGGAAAATATGGATAGTACCATCCATAGCTATATGGGAAACACCAGGCATACCATGGATCATAGGAAAGACACCAGGCCGGATAGTACGAGCCCCAGGTATAGCCGAATCGATACCAAGGATAATAGTCATAACCGAACCCAATGGCTACCGATGCCCCCGGGTAGTATACATCATCATAGAAACGGTCGCGCGCGGAATCGTATTCTTCGTCTGTTACGCTATCCACCTGATTGCCGTTGTCCGTCACCTCCTCTTCATTGTCGTAATCATCATAATATCCGTATGATCTCCCGGTCTCAAGTTGAGTGTAGCAACCGGACAGGAACACTGCAATGGCCGGGATTATCAGAAGTGGAATCTTTTTCGTAAAGAGGTTCACTGTTTCACCTCGTCTCTTTGTGCAAAGGAATGCGCGGTAATAAATTTCTGTCGGGATCTTCTTCTTTAATTAGATGAACAAGTTCGGTGCCAGCACAAACCGCTCTTATTATCGCTTGATCATCTGTTTTCTCCCTTCAAGGTGTGCTTATTTTTGGACAAGCACAACCGGTTTGTTCACAAATATGAACAGCTTAGAAGAATCTGGCATATTCGATTCTTATTGTCCGGCTACCGACAGATTTGTCAACACCATTCTTTGTGAGATCCTTTATTGTGAAACCGAGCGTTAGCCCTCCTCCGACCGTCCATTTGATCGCCGTATTCAGATAGCCCTTTCCATCACCAATTGCCCGGCCGTGAGAATCGTTGATTCCGATATTGTATTCTACGAGAAGGGACAATGATGGCCCGATTGTCTTTTCAACACCGATGTAGCCATTCACATCCCTGTTGTCATCATTTCGTTCAAAGCTGTAATTCAGTCCGGCGTGAAAACTGATATAGCCGAGGAAGTTGTAGTTTTTGCTCGCGGCGAGAAATACGCCCGGCGACTTGATGACATATCGATCAAGTGAATCGACATATCCCTCCTTTCCCTGAGAATCAAAACCAATAACCAATGCCGGAAGCAAGAACGACTCCTCGAGAGGCCGAAGCTTCACATTAAACCCGGGAAGAGGATTCATGTTCGGCGTACCTGACCCGATTATTCCCGATCCTCCGTGCGATATACCGACGCTGAACCAATCAAGCAGGCCGACGGAAACATTCAAGAGCAAACCACCGTCCTGGAAGAAATCGAAGTCCAGTCCATAGCTCCCGCTTGCGAGCATACCGGCCGTTGGCATATCGACAATCGTCCGGGGCTCCAGGTTTCCACCTGAACCTGCAGATCCCTGACCGAAAAGGCTCGGGCAAAAAATGGAGAAGAGGATCAGCATGGTCGCCGTGCGCACGTTCATGACATCACCATGGTCGTCTAAGCGTCATCATCGTCTCCGAACACTTTTCGAACGTCTTTCGGTAGCTGCGGCTTTTTTTGAAGAATCGGTTTGCGGTATTCTGATGGAACTTGTGGCATTTCAATGACCGGAGCTTCTTCACGGAGGGGTCTTCCCTTTTCAAAACCGTCGACTGCTTCAGAGCTGGAACTCTGGACAAACGATATCAACTTCGGCGGCTGAATTTGCGGCCTCTCCGACAAAGAGGAGGGGTAATATTTTTTCATCAATAGTTCAGAACTTTTTCGTATT
>QKGJ01000198.1 GCA_003251275.1 Ignavibacteria bacterium | reverse complement strand
CGAGACCCATCAGTTTGCCCGGTTTTCCGAAACCTTCTAAATGAGCAGTGCCGCTGCCCGAGGGAGAACTCATGTGCCGATGTGGTCATAATGGACATGGAAATGCCGAACATAAGTGCTCTCGACTTCTTAAAGTTGCAGCGTAGTCGTGGCTGTAAAGCGTTGGATGCCAATAAGGCCGTGATGAGCGGTAGTCGGTCTTCGAAGGTTCACATGGCCATGACAGAATTTGGCTGCCACCATATCTCCAAGCCGTTCCGCCTTGGAGATATCAAGAGTTGGATCGAGGAGTGTGCTGGCAGGCTCGCAGGAAATCAGTAATCATTCTAACATAGGCGAAAACATATGGTTCTGCGAGTATTTGTTGTGGAGACTTACGAGGCAATGCGCGACTCTCTAGCTATGTTCATTGAGTCGCTTGGTCATGAGGTCATATCTGTCGAGGAACCTACCGGCTGCCCTCATTACCATACATCTGAGGGGAGCTGCTCACAGGATGAACCCTGCGGCGACGCCCTGATCATTGGTCAAAACTTACCAACCATGAAGGCCACGGAGTTTATCGCACGCAAGGTGCGTGGTGGCTGCAAGGGAAGCGTTGCGAACGTTGCCATGGTCTGCAAACCTTGGTCGGACGGAGACCGTCTTTGCGCCAAAGAGTTCGGCTACCAAATCTTCGAAATGCCACTACGTCTGAACGAACTCGCTGCTTGGCTCGAACAGGTTGAGGCGCGCACGCCGTTGGGCCGCAAACTTGCCCCTATTCCCGGCTAGCCCATGTCGCCCTACTGGGGGACGATTTTTGCAATTTCTGTGCTTTTCAATTAACGACTGCTGAGACAATAACCGGCGTCTAACTGAACGCCACATTTACGAAACCAAACAGCACGCAGGTCCGGACCAATGTCGTTTCGCCGGTTACTCCGTTGCTTCCCCTCCTCTTGTGAAGCCTGCAAATTTTGCACTCCAGTCGCCATTTAACGCTCTGAAATGTTACACTGATTTTAGAAAATCAACTATTCGTCAAGGGGTTTCAAGGTGGCACATGGATTGCTCAAAACGAATTATGGTTTTTTGAATAACCCTTAAGAGGATGACTGTCCCCATGCGAAGTTCTTTGAACCAAAAGAGACACGATACGATGGTTCAACAGCTCTTCCAGGATCTTTGCGCAAAAGGATATGAAGACGTAACTTCATCGCATGGTGAGATGGCAGGTGTCGGGCAATGTGAGAGACTCTACAGTGAACAGACAAAAATGTTTTTTTGTCCTGACATCTGTGCAAAAAAGGCTGGAACCCCGGTCTATTTCGAGGTTGAGACGGAGGACTCCATCGATACTTCTCTTACCAAACTCGAGATAGAATGTTTTCTCTCTTACGCCAAAAAGGTCCATGGCTATTTCTATCTGGTTGTCCCCGATAAGATCAAGGAAGAGGCCACTTCACTCCTCAGGTCAATTGACGACAAAGATGCCCAAAGAGTTTTTGTCCTGCCGGTTTAATCAAATAGTGCCAAGCTGACAATTTCTGACGAGTTTACTGTTCAGATTGCTCCCAAATGAGGTGTGTTTCTCATGGATAACCAGCTACAGCGCCCATTTCAGCAGGTCGATGTTTTCACGTCTGTGCCGTTTAAAGGAAACCCCGTTGCTGTCGTATTCGGTGCAGATAGCCTGACCACCGCCCAGATGCAATCCATTGCCAACTGGACCAATCTTTCGGAGACGACTTTCATCTGTGCACCCACACATGCGGATGCGGACTATCGCCTTCGTATTTTCACCCCACGAAGCGAACTGCCGTTTGCAGGGCATCCCACACTGGGCAGCGCCTGGGCTTTCATGAGTCTCGGACTGCAACAAAAGACTCCGGGAGTTTTGGTTCAAGAATGCGCTAAGGGGTTGGTGTCACTGCGCCAGGTTGGTAACAGCTTGTTCTTCGCACTGCCAGAACCAAACCTTGCCGAGGCCGATGCCGGAACACTCTCCTCAATAGAGCGGGCCCTTGGCGTGGCGTCAGATGCTGTCTTGGTCAGTAAAGTCATTGATGTGGGTGCTGTCTGGCTGACAATACAGTTGGACTCTGCGCAGAGAGTCATCGAACTCAATCCGGACATGTCGGCACTTGCGGCTACAACCTCTAACTTCACTGGGGTCACGGTGTTCGGATTATACCCGGATGGCGAGCGGTCGGCCGTCGAGGTGCGCTCGTTCGCTCCAGCTCTCGGTGTGCCGGAAGACCCCGTTTGCGGCAGCGGCAACGGCAGTGTTGCTACCCTCATCCGTCATCATGGGATACTCGATGTGTCTGCATACAAAGCGTCTCAGGGATGCCGTGTCGGCAGAGACGGCCTGGTTGAAGTGGAATTCTCACCCAACGGTCAGATTTGGCTGGGAGGCAGGGCAGTCACATGCATTGAGGGCATTCTGGCTGTTTAGTGGTTTTTTCCCATCTCAGAAACCACGACTTCTGAGGCAAAAACCAGCGTCTAACTGAACGCTACATATATGACACAGAAAACAGCGGCCACCTCGAGAGCGGGGTGGCCGTCGCATTTGGCAGGGCTTTCGAGAACGCTTAGATATTTCATCGTCAGCATACGCGAAAACGGCAACACGAAATATTGGACGAAATATTCGCAAGCTACTGAGGGCGAAAACAAATATTCTCCATTTGCATTTTACTCGGTCTTTGATAGTGTATGCGCAAACGCTCATAGAGAATGACGATGACGGCAACGACCCACGACGTCCAGGCCGAGATCCTCAAGGCCATCGCCCAAGAAACCCGGCTCAGTATTTTGGAACTGCTGCGCGACGGCGAACGCTGTGTCTGCGAGATCTTCCCGGCCATCAACTACGAGCAGAGCAACGTCTCCCGTCACCTTAACATGATGCAGAAGGCAGGGATTCTCACCCGCCGCAAGGATGGACTGAAGATCTTCTACGCCATTAAGCATCCCGAGGTTCTGGAGATCATTGACCTGGCTAGTGCCATCATGAAACGCGAAGCCGGCAGCCGGCATGACTTGATGAGGGCCATCTGAGCGGCGGCCTTCCTGATACGATCTTCATCCAATGTTCAGCTTCCTTGAAACCTTCGCCGACCTGATCGTGATCCACCTGCTGGGTCTGGAACGCGAGACCCACCTAGGCGGTGCACTGCACTTCTTCATTTACGATACCATCAAGATCTTCATCCTTCTGGCCACCATCATCTTCTTTGTCGCTATCATC